>JAYPSX010000329.1:0-1504 GCA_038133315.1 Hyphomicrobiales bacterium | reverse complement strand
CATTCAAACTTCTACAGAGCAACTCAGAAAAGCCTTAGAAGAGCTTGAATATATGTTGTTTGATGTGATGTGGGACGAAAAGAATGTGACTGTATAGGTGCTATATCAGCTTCTAATTATAGGCATTTAATTCTGGATATTATTAGCTGTTAACGGCTCTACAGCTCTTACTAGTGGAAGATAATAATTATTGGATACTGAGCTTTGATACAACTCAACAGCTCTACTGTCACTATATCTAAGATTTAAGAATGATGGGTATTACAGGGATACTGAGGACTAGTGTGAGGTTCTTAGACCTACACTGCCTTATGCATACAACAACTCCATAGCTGTTCTGGGTAATGGGAAAGATTAAGGGGCTATAGCAGTCTGTGCAGTAGCTCCTATTGTAAGGGTGTTAAGGACCGTAAAGCACTAGCGTGTGCAGACTCATCTCCCTATACGTCATACACTTTTTTTGAAATATACCTAGTTACACGAGCAAAATTCCTAATTCCCGCTCCTCATAAGTTAAGAAAAATGGAACTCGAACTACCTACCTCAACCAGACCTAAAGGGCCAAAAAGGATTAATGTCAGCCGCTTCTCGTAATCATTCAGATTAAACGGTTTCGAGCAATTAACCTGATCATCTGATCATAATTGATATCAAGATTTAGAGCGCACGATCTAAAAAAATAACCGTTTGACAGGCCAGGCATTAAGTTAGCTTCCATAAAATGAAGGACATTGTTGTGGCAAAGTCTGATATCAATTCTGCCGAAGGATCTTCCTCCAAGCGCTTTAAAAGCCAATGTCCCAAATCTAGCAAGCTGGTTATGTAAGTTTTGATCAGCTACCTTTATAACTACTTCACTATCATTTTTTTTAACGTTGTAATCTAAAACTCGATCCCCCTGATCATTGACGGGAGCTAAGATCTCTATCGGCATTGCGGTAATCGTTTTAGTGACCTCATCTTCTAAAATGCCAACGCTAAATTCCGCCCCAGATAGGTATCTCTCAACCAATACATTGCTTCCGTGCACATCAAAAATTTGTTTGATTTTTATTTTCAATGATGCCTGATCATAGACAACAGAAGATGAATCTATACCCCTACTATCCCCACCCATTAAAGGCTTAACAAAGAGAGGAAAGTTCAATTTCTGACAGTTGATCGCCTCAAATTCTTCAGGCCTAACTGTGAAATAATCTGCAGTTGTAATACCAGCATGACGGACTAATTTTTTTGCGATACTTTTATCATGTTCATTTTCTAACGCTGGCCGAGCCGAACCAATGTAAGGAATTTTTTCCCGATCAAGAATATCGTTAAGCCAAATCTGATTTGGCCCGAAAGTAAAATACTTAACACCTGAAAAAACCAAATCTGGTTTTCTTGCCACCAATTTGTCTAAGCATGCAATTGATGAAATTTCTGTGACTTGCACTGATGTAAAAAATTTTGAAAGTACTCTTTGTATAAGCTGAGGATCAATATTAATCGCTACATTTTTTTG
>JAYPSX010000328.1:0-1516 GCA_038133315.1 Hyphomicrobiales bacterium | reverse complement strand
AACCGACACAAACTATTAGACAATTTGGCGTTAGACTAAAACATTCTGCAAATACACATCTTGTAAAAAATAAGAGAATTATTTTAATTGACGATAGTCTTGTTAGGGGTACAACATCCGTAAAGATTGTAAGAATGTTGTTTGATGCAGGCGCAAGTGAAGTTCATTTGAGAATCGCATCACCTCCCATTAGATATAGTGATTATTATGGCATTGATACGCCAGAACAAGATAGTTTACTCGCAGCTAATCATTCTATTGAAGAAATGTGTGATTATATTGGGTGTTCATCACTAAAATTCCTATCTATCAAAGGTTTATACCAAGCACTTGGCCATAGTGATCGTGATAATGAAGTACCTCAATATACCGATCACTGTTTTACAGGTGACTATCCAACCAAATTGAGTGATATGGAGCAAATCCCCGAACATACAAATCAACTTTCACTACTAGAGGAATAAAGTAATTTGTATAACAATTTAGATGATAAAAATATCCTTATCACTGGTGCATCTAATGGCATAGGAAAACAGATCGCTATATCCTATGGGAAAAAATGTAAAAATCTAATAGCTGTCGGTCGGTCACAAATTGCATTGGAAGATTTAGATGTACAATTAAAAGATACTAAGTGTAATCGAATTCTTGTCCCTATGGACTTAACCAACTATCAATTAATCAGTGATTTACACCTAGAGTTAAAGAAGAGATTAGAAAAATTAGATGTATTGATTTTAAATGCAGCAACAATTGGAGAATTGACTCCAATAACTCACATTGATGAAAATGAATGGAATAATGCATTTTCGCTTAACGTGACTTCAAATGTCTTAATTTTGAAAATTTTTGAAGATTTAATACAAAAATCGAACAATGCTCAAATTATGATTTTAACATCAGATTTGATTCATAAAAAAAAACCTTACTGGGGTATATATTCCGCTTCAAAAGCAGCAATGGAAAAAATTGCATACAGCTATTCAAATGAAATTTGTAATACAAATATTAAAATAAATTTAGTAGATCCAGGAAGAATCAATACCAAACTTAGAATAAAAGCTTACCCGGGTGAAGATAAAAAGAGTTTAACTCAACCTGAAGATCTTAATGATTTTTTCCTAGATATAATTTTTAATGAAAATTACAATAATGGTGACTTAATTAGTTATGAAGATTGGAAAAGTAAATAATTTATGTGAATGTTAAATATACGGGTTGTTACCTTTGCGAAAATAAAGCCGTAATGGTGATAACTTAAATCCAAAAGCCTTTCTAAGTTCATTCATTAGATACTTTTTATAAGAATCTGGAATTCCCTCAGGTGATGAGGTAAAAATTATGAAAGTGGGAGGTCTTGCTGATGATTGAGTCATATATCTCAATTTAATTCTTCTACCTGCTTTTGCTGGTGGCTGATGGTTTTGAACAACATCATTTAACCAATCATTTAATTTTGATGTAGATACTCTTTTCGTCCATTCATCATATAGATCAAATATCTTATTCATCAATA
>JAYPSX010000327.1:0-1520 GCA_038133315.1 Hyphomicrobiales bacterium | reverse complement strand
AAATAGTAATTTCTAATACTTTTGCTACCTCAAAACATTTAATGAAAGATGCTGAATGCTTAGATGATTTTGAAAAAATAAATTGTAGAAGTGTTGAGTTAGCAGTTGAAGCTCGTAATAATTCTAAAAATCCAAATGCGCTGGTTGCAGGAGGGATCTCTCATTGGTCGTTTACAAATATATTACCCAGTTTAGATGAACTAAAAGAGGGAGCTATGGAGCAAGCTTCGATCATGAAAAATGCCGGTGCTGATTTAATCATGCTGGAAATGATGATTGATATACCACGTATGTTAGCTGTATATGAAGGTGCTAAAACATCTAACCTTCCAATTTGGGTTGGTTTGTCATGCGAACCTGATAAGGAAAGAGTTATGAGATTACTTGGGGGGCAAAAAGATCTTTATGATAGCACGCCTAATTCAAGAATAGGCCAAACACTTGAAGAAGCTATAATGGCTTTAAATGATACTAATGTTCCTCTGCTTAGTATAATGCACACTGATGTAGCTTATATTGATCAATGCTTAGAAATAGTTGGTCAACATTGGAACCGATTTGTAGGTATTTATGCCCACTCAGGTGATGATATCAATATGAAGTGGACTTTTGATGATGTTATTTCACCTCAAGACTACACAAATTTTTGTAAAAAATGGATTAATTATAATTTAAGTATTATTGGCGGTTGTTGTGGCACAGGTCCTGAACACATTTGTGATCTCAAAAAGAATTTATTTAATTAGTATTTAAGTTATTAAATTAATTCTTTCATTCTTTGATTTAAATATAATTTAAGGTAATTTAATTATATGGCAGAACCAAAAACTTATAAATTTAACACTAAAAGCCTTCATACGGGTCATCAGCCTGATAAGAATTTTGGTTCAAGAGCTGTACCTATATATCAATCAACATCCTATTTATTTCAAGACTCAGACCATGCTGCTGCATTATTTAACCTAGAACAGGGTGGTCATATTTATACAAGAATTTCAAATCCTACCATTGCCGTACTGGAAGAAAGAGTGGCGGCTCTAGAGGGAGGGTCTTCTGCTTTAGCAACTGCATCTGGAATGAGTGCTATGATGTTAGCAATACTCTCTATATGTAGCGCAGGAGATCATATAGTAGCTTCATCACAATTATATGGGGGAAGTTTTAATTTATTAAGATTAACTCTACCTCGTTTTGGTATCGAAACAACTTTTGTAAAACCGCGTGATATTGAGGGTTTTAAAAAAGCTATTCAACCTAATACTAAATTAATTTTTGGTGAACTTATTGGAAATCCTGGAATAGAAATTTTAAACCTCCCAGAAATATCTAAAATTTCCCAAGAAGCTCATATCCCATTAATTATAGATGGTACTTTTAACACCCCTTATTTATGCAATTTATTTGATCTAGGCGCAGATGTTATCATCCACTCATTAACTAAATGGATGGCAGGTCACGGCACATCAATTGGGGGTATTATTGTGGAAAAAGGTCAATTTGATTGGAAAAAAGACAATAAA
>JAYPSX010000326.1:0-1528 GCA_038133315.1 Hyphomicrobiales bacterium | reverse complement strand
CCACCATTACTTAAAAAGTATGGTGGATCTGCAAAGATCATATCAAATTTCATTCCATTTTTAATAAGTTCATCCATTGCAGTAAAACAATCGCCATGGATTACTTTTGTGAGATTCGGTTTAGTTATTCTATAAAAACTTTTTGGTTTCGGAATATCACTTATTGCTTTTGGCATAGTTACTATTTTACGAGATTTGTCTCAGAAAAATAGTAATGTGTTTATTAAATGTCTAATGTTCAACCAATAATTAAATGGGCTGGTGGGAAACGAAAACTAGCACCAAAGATTTCAACAATAGTAAAAGAAGAGTTACAAGGTTGTAAGCATTACGTGGAACCTTTTTTTGGTGGTGGAGCACTCTATTTTGAACTGTTCAACAATCAACTTTTTACCACCGCTGATATAAATGATATTGTCCCTCAGTTAGTAAGCTTTTATAAAACAATAGCTAAAGAGGAAAATTATTTACTAATACACAAAAAAGTGACCATATTAATTGATGAATTTAATTCTCTTCAGACCAAAGAGGAAAGAACTAATTTCTTTTCACAGATTAAAGGTAGTTTTAATGATATTTGGGCTAATAAGAATAATGATTATTTTGAGAATGAAAATGAAGCTTTATTGTCTGCAGTTCTTATGTATGTTTTGAATAAAACTTGTTTTAATGGATTGTTTAGAGTAAATAAAAAAGGTGAGTTTAACGTACCACTTGGTAGCTACACTTCAGTTACTTTACCTAGCTCTGAAAATTTCAAAAGATATAGTGAGGCTCTAAAGGTTGCAAAAATTCATTTTGGTGATTATGAGTTAATGCTTGATGGTATTGCTGATGCAGAACATACTTTTGTTTATTTAGATCCACCTTATGTTGCTAATAGTAAGACATCTGACTTTACTTCATATAGTAGAGATAAATTTAAAAAGAACGATCAAGAAGACTACGAGCATTATAGACTTTCAAATAATTTTGATAAATTAGTAGCTTCAGGTTCGAAAGTCTTATTATCTAATCACAATAACCCTAAAGCGGTATCCATATTTGTAGAAAATAAAAATAATATTTTTGCTTATGCAATTAATGTTACAAAAACTATTGGAAGAGTTAAAGGAAGCACAAATTCATCTGGAGAATTATTAGTTTCATCTTTTGAAATTCCTTTGTTAAAAGAAAATTTAATAAAATTATAAAAAGTTGGTTACTTTTCTTAGATGAAAGTGGTCTTATATTACTAAATAAAAAGGAGATAGTTGATAGATATTGAAGACGTTAAAGCAATTTGCAAGCAATCAGAATTGTGGGAGATTGACAACCCTAGAGTAATTGCGATGATTCATAATATTATTCAGTGCATTGAAACTGAAGAATTATTCTCCCAAGAGGAAAAAGAAACAGCAATGAACATAGTTCTTTCAAACCTAATAATTTTTGGAAAATATAAAATTTCTTAGTTTGCTTTACCTATAACTTTATTTCTACTACTGTTAATAATCCAGTCCCAACTCAATAACTAATCCAGGAGGTA
>JAYPSX010000325.1:0-1529 GCA_038133315.1 Hyphomicrobiales bacterium | reverse complement strand
CATTTACTTTCGCTAAACCCAACATAAATAATAGAATAAATAGTTTTTTCATTTTAATTGATTTATAGTTAATAATAACTCTAAGATAAAGAGAAAAAGTGTGAAAGAAAACCTTCCACACGGAAGGGCAATATGTAAATTTAGTTCTGTTTTTCCATAAATAACTTTACTTCCTTGTCATACCAAAGATCGGAGAAAAGAGCATTTACCTCTACAATTTTTCCGTTCTCCCATTTGTAAGTAAAATGGCTTCGATTCGTATGAGTTTCTTTAGTAATCTTTGAAGTTGCTGTCCATTCTGTCCATTGATTGGTCCATGTATCTCCATTCCCCTCTTTCCAATTATCTCCATGATAACTAATTGTTTCTAACCAGCCATCTGGAAACTTTATATTATCAAACATACTATGGTGAAATTGAGCAAGACCCATAAAATCATCTTTTTTCAACTCTATATTATTAAATCTAACAATACAATCTTCAGATAATATGCTGCCATCAAAGTTATTATCTACATAACCTTTCATTAGTTTTGCCACAGCCATAGTTTTTTCATCTTGATTTGATATTGTAGTTGTATTATCATTTTTTGGTTGAGCACAAGAAATTATTGTTAATGCTAAGCCAATAAGGAAAATTAATTTCTTCATTTAAATTGTTTTATAGTTATTAATACTTCAAATATAGAGATATAATGTAAAAAGAAAAACCCTCCGTATGGGAGGGTTATGAAAAATTAAAAAATACTATAGTGATAAAATTAAAGTTGCAATAATCTTATCATTGATTACTCTCAAATCATTATTGCTACCATATTTTTTATTTGCCATATCAAATTCTTTTTGAGGCAATGACCATTTTCTGTTATTTGCCTCCTCAAGGTTATTGAATAGATCAATTGTAAGATAGTTCCATTCATTTGCTCCACCACCTATTAAATCATTTCTCATTAATGCATGCCAGCCGACTTGTGAAGAATATTTTTGGAAAGCATTATTTTGCCATTCTCTATGTCTCTTTGCATACATGTCTAAATTATTGACTTTTGTAAGATTGAAAACAGCCACATTTGGCACTTCAGATATTTTATTATATCCAGCTACCTCAATAAGTTGTGTACTATAAACAAGCTTTCTGTTTAAATTATGTTTTTCCAAAATCACTTCGTGCAAGTATTCACTTATCTCAGGAATTGAATTATAAGCATTCCAATTACAGTCTTTTTCTGCCTGTTCCTTAGTTCTAATATCAATTGTGATGTGTGATATTTCATTGCTCATTTTAGAGCTTGGTAGAACTCTTCTGAATACCCAACCACTTAAACACCCACTTTTGATTCGTTCTTCTTGGATTTTTGAGATATACTCTGTCATTAATTTTTCATAGTCTTGGGTTTTGCCCTCTGCAACTTTATAAAAATTAATTGTTAAGTAATTTCCTTCTTGGGAGAAGTTGAGATTTAAAGCTCCAATAGTTAGAGTTAATAATAATAAATACTTCATTTTAATTGATTTATGGTTAATAATACC
>JAYPSX010000324.1:0-1531 GCA_038133315.1 Hyphomicrobiales bacterium | reverse complement strand
GACTGTAACAGCTATACCTGATGACGGATATGAATTTATAGGATGGTCAGACGGTTCTACAGAAGATTCGATAACATTTATTTTAAATTCAAACTTAAACATAGAAGCTACTTTTGAAAGGTCTTTATTTATTTCATTATCTGAAAATTATTCTTCAATAAATCAAACAACAGGATACTATTCTAAAACATCTAACTTTAAAAGATATATAAGTCTAGATGAGGCAAGATATTTAAAAAATACAACTGGTTATTATTATAGCAACTTTGATGCTATCACATATGATTTTAATCAAGATGGCTTTCTTGATTTATTTTGGTTTGGGATGAACTCATCAATTTGGGAAGGTGGTGGTCATGCAAATGGTAAATATTTTTTTATATCTGATTATTTTGGAAATAATGCACCCTATGAAATAATTGAATTCCCTTCATCAATTGAATTTTTAGCTGGTGGAATAGACCTTCAGGATATAAATAACGATGGTTCAAAAGAGATAATTCTATATTCAACTAATGTTCATCAAAATGAGAGTTTTGGCGCTGCTGCTGGAAGTAATTTTATAGGGGACAATTCAAATCCTGCTGAAGAGTTAGGGGTAATAATACTTTACTTAGATAACAATTTTAATATTATTCAGGAGAGGGAAGTTGGTACTCCAAAAACATTACATAGAGGTACAAGTGGTGATATTGATAATGATGGTGATATTGATATATTAAATTGGCAAACCGGACATCCTATAAATCAAAGTTTAGATGAAAAATTTCCAACAATTCTATATAATGATGGCTCTGGTAATTTTATCGAAGAATCTATATTTAAAGATAATTCTGTTCAAGAATATTACCATTCTTTTGATACTGTTGCAAATAATTTTTTTGATTTAGATGGAGATGGAAATCTTGACATAATAAATGGCAGAAGTATTGGTACTCCAAAACCACCAAATTTATGCTGTAATGTTAATTTTTTTGAACCTGAACATGCATTTGTTTTATGGGGGGATGGTTCTGGTAAATTTGATTATGAAAACAGAACAGAATTAGAAATTTTAAATGACTTAGGATATGCTCAAACTTTGATGGGCATGGGTTTTACAGATTTTGATTTAGATGGAGATATAGATATAATACTTCAAGCAACTAGAACTGAACAAGGTGGATTATTTTCTGATAGACCTGCGACTATGTATAATAGCTATATTCTTAATTTACTTGAAAATAAAGGAAACAGAGTCTTTGAAGATGTGACATATTTAATAGATGGAAATTCAAGTATTGAAGTAGAACATCTAGGGGATATGGGTGAGATGATGATTATAGATAAAGACGGCGATGGAGACTTTGATATTGTTCCAAAAGATGTTAAGGTGTTTTGTTGTTATGTACCTGAATATAATTTTGTCTCTAACCTTTATTGGGAAAATGTAGGTGGCTCATACATTAGAAGAATAAATAACGATTAAATGAAAAAACTAACTCTATACATATCCATGTTATTACTTTTAACCTGTGCTAAGGAGGACTCA
>JAYPSX010000323.1:0-1533 GCA_038133315.1 Hyphomicrobiales bacterium | reverse complement strand
CGGTCAAACAAATTCCACTCACCAGTGACTCACCCGAAGCCATTGCGTTGATGCGAGAATATATTAAAAATTGGGAAGAGCGAAAATGGTATTTTAACAGGGGGATTAAAGACTCAATTTTAAATTTAGACCCCAACTTTGCAGTGGCATTAGCTTGGTTTGACAACTTTCAAGACCGAGATTCTCGAAGAGAAATGATCAGTAAAGCTTACGAGTTAAGAAATCAAGTTAGTCCGATTGAATCAATGTTTATTGAAGCAAGCTATGAAAGAATTATGAATTCAAATGTAAAAGCTGCTGATAGTATATTCTCTAAAATGTTGATTGATTTTCCAGATTATTACAAATTATATGAATTTGCAGGGGATATAAAAAATAATTTGAATGAGCCAGAAAAATCCGAAAAGTTGTGGGAGAAACAACTTGAACTTAATCCAGATAGTTTTTCAGCCTATGAAAACCTTGCATTTTTGCATTTTCCAACAGGCAACGATTTCACTATGCTGCCAGAGAGTAAAAGAGATTTGGATAAAGCAGCAAAGTTACTTAACGACCTACAGGATAAATTCCCTTCAAGTCAAATCCCCTCAAGATTTTTAGGGAATATTTATAGGGCTAAAAATGATTTTGATATGGCAGAAAAGTCTTATCAAAATGCATTATCAATCATGGATAAAACTTTTGACATGGATGATAAGGACCAGGCAAATGCATATGGAAATTCATTATTAATGATGGGCCACATAAATACATTCCAAGAAAAATATGATGAAGCCAGGGACTATTATCAAAAAGCAATAAATGTTTCAATCCCATGGTGGAAAGTTCAAATTTCAGTTCTAAACTCTCATACATATTTGTATGAAAAAGATTATAGTAATGCAGTGTTTGTGCTTTCAGATATATATGAACAAGTAAGTACATTTGATGAAATTGATGAAATTGCTAAAAATAACATGCGGTTTTTCATAGAATTTTCAAAGTTTTTAGCTTTTGGACATAGTCTAAATGAGGAGGAAACATTAAAATCGATGGAAAACATGAGCATTCTCAGGTCGAAAAACATGCGGATGATGAGAGATAATGCTTCCTCTGACACCGAAATTGACCGATTAAATATTGGTGAAGAGCGCAATAAATTAGATTTTGAAATTTGGCAAAATATTTTGTTTGGAAGGTATGAAATTGCAAATCAATTGCTGGAAGATTTCAAAGCCTTGAGTTCCAAGGCGTCCTCATGGAACCCTAATGCTATGAATGAATATTATAGCTTAAAGGGGTACAATTCTTTAATGGAAGGAAACCCGGAATTATCCTTAGAAAATTATAATCAATTACCCCCTGCAGTAATTGATAATGATAGTTATCATAAATACTTTAAAGCGCTTGCACTAAAAGCTACTGGTAAAGACAAAGAAAGTCAAGAGATTATGATTGTTTTGGCCAATGATAACTTTGCTACATGGCAAAATTCAATAGTTAAAAACTTAGCCAAAGCACAAATTAAGACAAATCTTTAAACCTTGGGAGATG
>JAYPSX010000322.1:0-1540 GCA_038133315.1 Hyphomicrobiales bacterium | reverse complement strand
TATCTCTTGAACTTCATCTAGAACTCTAAGTAGATTTCCTCCCCAAATTTTTGCAATTTCATCTTCAGTATAACCTCTATTTCGAAGCTCTTCTGTAACATTCATTGTCTCCGAAGCATCTTGCCAGCCAACAATTCCTCCTCCACCATCAAAATCAGAGCTAATTCCTACATGATCAATTCCAATTAGTCCTACCATATAATCGATATGGTCAAGAAAATCAGAAATACTTGGGGGAGGTTCTTTTCTATCTGTAAGGTAACTTCCAAGAGCTACAGTTTGAACTACACCGCCGTTCTCTTTTACCCAACTTAACTGTTCATCATCTAAATTTCTTGGGTGATCTCTTAATGCTCTTGCCGAAGAGTGTGATGCAATTACTGGTGCTTTACTAAGCTGTATCATCTGTTTAATAGCTTCTTTAGAGGGATGAGAAATATCAATCATGATTCCATAATAATTAAGAAGACCTAAAACCTCTTTTCCTAATTCACTCAAGCCGTTATGTAGAAAAACTCCATCGTACTCACCAGTATTAGAATCTGAAAACTGACTATGACCATTATGAGCTAGCGAAACATATCTTGCTCCTCGCTCCCAAAATTTTCTAACATTTGATGTATCAACACCCATTGGATATGCATTCTCAACACCTATCATTGCAATTTTTTTACCAGAGTTATATATTCTTTTTACATCAGAAGAGTTTAGTGCTAATTCTATTTGATCTGGGGCATAAACATTCACTAATCTATCAATAGCATCAAATTTAGATATAGCATTCTCATATGCTTTTAAGTAACCTTCATCGTTAAGCTCACCTTGAGCAGTGTATACTATAAACCATCCAACATCTAGACCACCTTCAATCATTTTTGGAAGATTAACTTGAGTGTCGGTATTCATGGTATAATTTAAACTATCAGTAAAATTTATTATGTTAATATCATCATGAGTATCTATGGTAATAATTTTTTTTGTTGGATTCTCAGAGCAGCTAATGAATAATATTGTACTGCAAAAAATAAAAATTATGTTTTTCTTAATTAAATAATTCTTCATCTATTTTAATTTTATTTCTATGTAGTTCTTTTTTATATAATTTTCCATTTATATCAAAATATTCCCAAACACCATTTTTATATCCATATCTTATCTTGCCTTGATCTGCCATATAACCATTTATATGATATGACTTATATTTTCCATGAATCTCTCCATTTTTAGCATATGAATCATAAAAAATATTTCCGTTTTCATAGTATTGAACCCAATTTCCATGCATAAGACCTTTTTTAAAAGATCTTATTTCCTTTAACTGTTTGGGATTATTTTCAAAATAAACAACACACTTTCCATTAAAAGGTTGCTCATTGAAGAAAAATACTCCGTCTTTATCCAGTCCATCATTGCAATTGATTTGAATTTGAGAATTACAACCTATTAATATTATAGGAATTAAAAAACGAAAATTTAAAAAATTTGAATTATATAAATTACTCATAATCAGTTATTTAATTTTATTGGCACGGTATTTGTT
>JAYPSX010000321.1:0-1541 GCA_038133315.1 Hyphomicrobiales bacterium | reverse complement strand
AATTCAAAAAATGAAGAACTCGTAAAATTATGCGACTTGATCTATAAAAAAATGAAAAACAACTCTACTGTTTTGTATGATGACTCAACTAGTTCCGTAGGGGAAAAACTCAATAAGATGGACCTCATTGGTATACCAACACAAATAATTTTAGGAAATAAATCTATTGAAAGTAAAAGCTTGGAGATAAAAGACAGAAAAACTGGAACCGTTGAGGTTCAAGGCATAGATACATTCCTTGAGATGTTCGAAAATGACTAATCCCAATAATTCATTAAAGCAACCTGGGGCATTTTCTTCTTTTGAATGGAAGATTGCTTTTAGGTATTTTAAATCAAAGAAAAAAGAAGGTTTTATATCCATAATTAGCTTCTTCTCACTTGTCGGAATTATGCTCGGAGTGGCAACTTTAATTATAGTATTAGCTGTCATGAATGGTTTTAGATCAGAGTTACTAGATAAAATACTTGGTGTTAATGGTCATATTACAATTCAATCATACGACCAAGGTATAAATGATTATTCTGATTTAAGGAAAGAGCTGGAAAAAATTGATAATGTTTATTCAGTTATTCCAACAATATACTCACAAGTAATGGTGTCATCCGGAGATCAAACATCTGGCGCGATTATCAAAGCAATTTCGTTTGATGATATTAAAAATTTACCCAAAATTGACAATAATCTGATAATTGACGAGTATAGGTCTAAAGATGGATTGTTAATTGGTACAGGTATGTCAAGGAACCTCTTACTAGGTATGGGAGAACAACTGACGTTAATTTCACCAAAAGGCTCACAAACACCGTTTGGAACAACACCAAGGATTAAATCCTATGAAATATCAGGGATTTTTAATATTGGTATGTCTGAATACGACACAAGTTTTATATATATGCCCTTAGACGAGGCGCAGAAATATTTTAGTAAAAAGGGATCTGTTAACACTATCGAGGTGTTTCTAGATGACCCAGAGGAAATTTTGCCAGTAATTACGAGTATAAGAAGTCTTATTGGTAATGCTTATTACCTCTCATCATGGAAAGAACAAAATAAAACATTTTTTACTGCGCTTGAAGTTGAACGAGATCTCATGTTTATAATAGTATCATTGATTGTATTGGTAGCTGGTTTAAATATTGTGTCTAGTCTAATTATGTTGGTAAAAGACAAGAACTCTGATATAGCAATTCTCCGAACAGTCGGTGCTTCGAAAAATTCTATAATAAGGATATTTTTCATAACAGGATCAGCAATTGGGATAATTGGTACAACTTTAGGTGTCGTTATAGGAATGATTTTCTGTAGAAATATTGATGCGATACGATTATTAATATCAAAAATAACCGGTACGGATCTTTTCTCACCTGAAATGTATTATTTAACGAAACTTCCAGCTGAGATCGATAATACTGAATTACTATCAGTTATATTAATGGCTTTATCCTTTTCAATTATTGCTTCAATTTATCCATCATGGAAAGCATCAAAAATTGATCCAGTTAAGGTTTTAAGGAATGAATAATACCATTAAAAATCAA
>JAYPSX010000320.1:0-1545 GCA_038133315.1 Hyphomicrobiales bacterium | reverse complement strand
TAACAGAAGAAAATAATGAAATAATAATAGCTGAAAAAGGTTATCTTGATAAATTTTCAAACGATATATATTTAGCAGAGATCAGTAATGATCCCTCAATAACACTATCCGGAAGTGTTGGGGCAAAATCTCAAGATAACTCCAATGGAAGCAATGATTTCAATCCAAGAAGTTTATCCTTAACTGTTTCCCAGAATTTATATGATGGAAACAGAAATGAATATACAATTTTACAAGCTAAAGATCTATTAACTCAATCCCAACATAATTTTGAAAATTTAAAGCAAGGGATCTTCTTGCAATCAATTCATGCTTATCTTGATTTAATTAGATTAAGGCAAACACTAGAAATAAGTATTGATAACGTTACTCTATCTGAAAATTATTTGAATTTTACGATCAATGATTTTGAACTCGGAAATGCAACTAAAAACGAATTGGATCAGGCAAGCGTAACTTACGAAAAAAATAAATTTAACCTAAGTAGAATTGAAGATCAAATTAACAACCAAGAGCGTGTATTGTTTAAATATATCAAAACTATTCCTCAAGACACTAATGTATCAAATTTTAATTCCTTCAATCTTAATATGAGTTCTGATTATTACCACAATCTTGCGATGAATAATAACCCCAATCTCCTAGCAAACAAACTGCTTCTCGATATCTTAAACTATGGATTAGTAATTGAAGGAGCAGCAAATAAGCCAAGAGTAGATATTGAAGCTGGTGTAACGAGAAGTTGGGATTTTACAGCTTCAGCAGGCCAAGCTGATGAATTATCAATAATGGGACGAGTAAGTGTTCCTCTTAATGAATCTGAGCAGGTTAAGATGAAACAAAGAAATATTAATTTTGAGATTAATCGACATAAGAGAGTTTTAGATGATCTGGAATATAATCTCAAAAGAGAAATTGATAATTTAATAAATAATATAAAATTAAATGAATTAGAATTGGGTATTGAGAATAAACAAAAGGAAGTGCTTCTGAACGAAGTTACCATTGAAAAAGAAAGTTATAAACTAGGCGTTTCATCTAGTTTGGATGTGTATGAAAGTGAAATTAATTTAAATAATCAGTCATTAAAGTTGATTGAATTAAATAATAATATTTATAAATCTTATTTTTCTCTTCTTAATCAACTTGGCGACTTAAAAGTTAATCAATAAAAGACTAGAGGATCTCTTTTGGATAAGAAATATTCACATCAAGATATTGAAAAAAGAATACATTCTCAATGGGAAGTGAATGGCTCATTTAAGGCACCCACAAATTTGGATTCACCGAATGAAAATTACTGTATCGTTATTCCACCTCCGAATGTAACAGGCAACTTACATATGGGGCACGCACTCAATAACACGCTTCAGGATATATTGATTAGATACAATCGAATGCTTGGTAAAGACGTATTATGGCAGGCTGGAACCGATCATGCTGGAATTGCAACACAAATGGTCGTTGAAAGAAAGTTATATGATGATAAGAAACAAAAAAAAGAAGATCTTGGAAGAGATAAATTTGTTGATGAAATATGGAAGT
>JAYPSX010000319.1:0-1550 GCA_038133315.1 Hyphomicrobiales bacterium | reverse complement strand
AAAAATAATTATGGAATCAAAGAAGACTTGACTTTTGATCAAATTGAAAAATTCAGGTCTAAAGGAATTTATTTCCTTAATCAAACAAGTTATGATTCTGGAATAATAGTTAGGTATGGATTAAGATATGATGATAATAAGATTGGCACTAACAAAGAATCATATGTTTCTTTAACAAGCACAAACCCTTCATTTGGAATATCTTATGTGAATAACAATTCTAGTTTTTTCTTATCAGTTGGTTCAAGCTTTGAAACACCAACTTTGAATGAGCTTTCAAATAATCCAAATGGATCAGGATTTAATAAAAACTTAAATCCTAGTTCATCAATTAGTTATGAATTTGGCTGGAAAAAGTCATTGCCAAATCTTAGCTTTGAAGCAGTAGTATATAATATTAAAACTGATAATGAAATTTTACAATACGAACTTGAGGACTACCCCGGAAAAAGTTTTTATCAAAATATAGGTGCTACAAGTAGAATAGGATTGGAGATATCATCAACCTTATTATTTTCATCAGGAAAGCTTCTCATTTCATATACAAATAGTAAAAATACTTTTCAAGATTTAACAAACTATGATCAAAACCTAAATGGCTTAAGGCTTCCTGGAGTTCCAGATCAAATATTAGATTTAGAGCTAAGTTTAGATATTAATGAAAGAAGTTCGTTAATAATATCTAATAAATTTATTAGTGAAATTTTTGCAGACAACTTGAATAAAGATTCTGTTGGCTCTTATAACATTATTAATCTTAGTTACTCAAAACAAATTTTAAAAAATAGTGAAGTGTTTCTGGGAGTAAACAATCTAACAAATGAAGACTATTTTGATAATATTAGAATTAATGCATTTGGAAAAAGATATTATGAGCCAGCTCCAAATAGAAACTATTACTTTGGAATAAATTTAGCACTTTGATTAAAAAATCATTTTTAGCCCTTTCTCTATCCTTGGCTGTTAATTTATTTAGTCAATCTGAGTTTATATATATTCTTGGTAATACACAGGATGCAGGTGTTCCTCACATTGGTTGTGAAACTGAGTTTTGCCAAAACAACTATAACTCTAATCAATATTATTATACAACTTCTATAGCCGTTGTTGATTTAAATTTTGATAATTATATACTTTTTGAAGCAACTCCAGATATAACAAGCCAATTAAATAAAATTAGTAAAGATTTATTTCAAGGATTCATCCTCCCAGAAAGTATATATCTGACACATGCTCATATTGGTCATTACTCTGGGTTAATGTACTTTGGCCGTGAATCTCTTGGAGCAAAAAATATCAATGTAAGAACACTTCCTAGAATGAAGGAGTATTTAAATAATAATGGTCCATGGGAGCAGCTAGTTAAAATTAAAAATATTGAGATTCAAAAAATTAACTTTAAAGCTTCCCTAAACTCTCTTAGTAATATCATTGTTACTCCAATACAGGTTCCGCATAGAGATGAATATTCTGAAACAGCTGGCTATATAATTAAAGGAAAAAATAAAACAGCATTATTTATTCCAGATATTGATAAATGGGAAAAATGG
>JAYPSX010000318.1:0-1557 GCA_038133315.1 Hyphomicrobiales bacterium | reverse complement strand
AAAGATATGTTGGTATTTTATTTTTTGCGAGAACTTGTGCAATAGCCGTTCCCCAAGCACCTGCACCAATAACTAAACATTTTTCCATAAATAAATGCCTTTCATGGATTCTGTTTCTATCATTTTTTTTCTATTAATTCAGTTTGATCTGGTATCACTTAAGTCTCTCCATGATGTATTCTGGAAATCCAGTATTTTGGTAGTCTGATTTTATGCCTTTTATTATATCCTCATAGTCATTTTTTTGTGAGAATTCTCGCCTATGAATACCAGAAGTAATTAACAAAGAATCTATTTTAAAGCTATTAGCTCCAGCTATGTCATTATATAGTGAGTCGCCGACCATAAGAATTTTGGTTTTATCACACTGTGATAGCTCATAGGCGTGTTGGAAGATCTCTGAACTTGGCTTTCCAATAATAAAAGTACTGCCTCCCATTTTCTTATATTTAACAGCCAGATCCCCTGTTGAGGGATGAACATTATCGCCAGATATACCTAATATATCAGGATTAGAGCATATGAGTGGTATTTGAAGTTTAATAGCTTTTTGATACAAACTTTCGATAATTGCAAAATTGAAAAAACCTGAAGTGCTTGATAATAATAAAAAATCACAATTTTCTATTTCTGATACTTTTCTAAAATGTGTATTTGCTAATAAAGGATATTCCGAAGCTATAACAAAGTATTTATTGCCAAAATTCGGAATAGGTAATTTTTTATTTATCAAACAGTCATAACAAATATCCCCTGATGTTATTAAAGTAGATTTTAAAATATAATCAGCTCCTAATTGAGCCATACGGTTTATATTATCTACTCCTCTCTTGCCAGAATTACTAATAATAAAGATTTTTTTATTAAGATCTTGTAGGTATTTGAAGACTAGTTCAGCCTCATGAAAGATTTTTTTACCGTCATGAACAACTCCCCATTGGTCAAAGAAAAACGCATCATATTTATTAGCTAGTTCTTCTAAACTAGAAATTCTTTTAATCAATTTACTTCACCCTTCATTGCTAAAGCGTAGATTCAAAAACTGCATTAGTAGACTAACATTAATTAATGACAAGATGTCAATGAAAAATTGACATATTTTGATCAAACTCTACAAAAGAAATAAAAGGTTTATTTACAAAAATCTTTAATTTTGTGATTATTCGTTAATGCAAGATTTACTAATAATTGGTGGTGGAATAAACGGAGCAGGCATTGCTCGAGATGCTGTTGGAAGAGGTCTTAAGGTCACATTAATTGAAAAAGGTGATTTAGCTTCTCAAACCTCTTCTTGGTCAACTAAACTTATTCACGGTGGGATTAGGTATTTAGAAAATTATGAATTTCGCCTAATAAGAGAGTCGCTTAAAGAAAGGGAGGTGATAAAAAGAATTGCACCTCATATAACAAAACCAATTCGATTTGTTATGCCTCATGTTGCGAACCTAAGACCTTTTTGGCTTATTAGAATTGGATTGCTATTGTATGATTGGCTTAGTGGTTTTATTACCTTACCTAAGTCCAAATTAGTTGATTTAAATAAAGATTATTTGGATA
>JAYPSX010000317.1:0-1560 GCA_038133315.1 Hyphomicrobiales bacterium | reverse complement strand
ATTGGTCTTACTTATGCAGAGAGAAGATTAGGAAATATATCATGGAAAGAAATGATTAATAATCTTATTCGATTATTGCCTCCAAACTCTGTTATAAAAGCACACCCCTCTTTAATGTTAAGTCAAAGAAAGATAAAATTATTGTCTAAATATATTCAACAGAACTCGCAAGGTAAAATTAAATTATGCTCTAATGATGTAATCTTAGAAATTGAAATGTTATTTGAGAAAAAAGTTATTTTAGGACCTATGTCTTCTTTATATACTTATGCTAATTTTTTTCAATCAGAGTTTAAAAAAATAGATTACATTAATAATAAATTATGAAAATTTATCAACCAACTATAATGGATTGTACCCTAAGAGATGGAAGCTATTCGATTGATTTTCAGTTTAGTTATAAAGACACCAAGCTCATAGTTAATAAACTATCAAAAGCAAAAATTCCTTTTATTGAAGTTGGTCATGGCGTTGGCTTAGGTGCAAGTAAAAAAGGTTTTGGACATTCTGCTTCTACTGATAGAGAATACTGTAAAGCTGCTGCATCAGGAATATCAGACTCATCAAAATGGGGTGTTTTTTGTATTCCAGGAATTGCCTCTCTAGATGACTTAAAAATGACTTTTGATTATGATATAGATTTTGTTAGGATTGGAACTAATATTGAAAATGTTGATTCTTCGAAGGAGTTTATTCAACTTGCCAAAAAACATAAAGTAACAGTGTTTGCTAATTTTATGAAATCATATACCGTAAGCCCCAAAGAATTTGCAGCTACTGCAAATAAAAGTAATGACTTTGGTAGTGACGTTATTTATATTGTTGATTCTTCAGGAGGTATGTACCCAGATCAATTGGAACATTATATTAAAGAAGTTCAAAACATTAATCAAAAAATTGATCTTGGATTCCATGGACATAATAATCTAGGAATGGGAATGGCTAATTGTTTAACTAGCATTAAAAATGGTGTTAAATATATTGACGCAACACTTCAGGGGATTGGAAGAAGTTCAGGGAATGTTGTTCTTGAACATCTTTGCTGCGCACTTAAATTTAATGGATTAGCTAATCAAATAGACCCAATTGATATAATGGATATTGGTGAAAAATATATTAGACCATTATTAAAGTCTGTCGGAATTTCTTCATTGGATATTACTGCTGGTTGGAAACTTTTTCATTCTAGTTATATGTTAACTGTTCTAAAAATATCAAAAAAGTATAAAATTGATCCTAGAAGATTAATTGAATATTTATTTGACCACAGTATAAAAGATCTAACAGAAGAAAATCTTGATATCATAGCTTCACAAAATTTCAAGTTATTAAACAAATCACAAAATTTAAAAAACTGGCCAATATACTTTGGTAATGAAGAAACTTATGGACAGAAAAAATAAAATTATTGATTTAAGTTTTGAGCTACATGAGAAAATGATTATTTACCCTTCAAAATCTCAAGTACCTTTCAACTCAAATATTCTTGCCAATATTGAAACAGATGGTAGGGAGACACGAAAATTTACTATGGGATCTCATTGTGGAACACATGTAGAC
>JAYPSX010000316.1:0-1567 GCA_038133315.1 Hyphomicrobiales bacterium | reverse complement strand
ACGGAACAGGTCTTAGTAACGCAGGATCTTATCAAGTTAGCGGTAAGCCATTTGTTAGTGGCGGTCTAGATGCTACGAGTGGCGAAGCATTAAAAATTACTTTCCCGTCTGTTACAAGATGGATATATGTTATTAATCACGATAATGGGTCCGGGGCTCACGTAAAGATGGGGTTCTCTGAAAACGGTTTAGAAGGAGACAACTGGTTTAGAATTGGACCTCAAACAGCCACGGAAACTCACTTTACCCAAAGACTAGAATTGAAAGTCACAGAGATTTATTTTACAGGATCAAGTGATTTTGATCTTGTTGCTGGTCTTACAGGCATCTCACCAGACCGTATCACTAATATTTCACCATCAGGTTCTAACTGGTCAGGCTCGGTGGGCGTAGGCTAGTGTTCAGACACCTAAAAGAAAATAACGAAACTTACTTCGGACACCTTAAGTTCGCTTGGAGAGCAGCATTTCATATGCTCGTGTCCTCTTCTTGTCTCCTAGTTCACGGTATTTTGCCTTTTATTCCAACTCCACGACTATTTAATATTGCTGCTATGGCACGTAAACTTAAGAAATGGGAAATCTATTCTTTGGTGAGAAAAATGGAAGGAAAACCTAAATAATGTCAATAAGTATCAACATAAGAGAAATAGTCCTATCACCTCCCGCTGGTAGAAGTATTCAAAACCCTGTTGATACAGCATCAAAGGCTTTTATCTATTTAAAAAATTTAATAGATTGAAATGAAATTCATTGATCCACATATCCATATGTATTCTAGAACTACTGATGATTATGAAAAAATGGCATTGGCTGGAATTAAAACCGTTATAGAACCATCCTTTTGGTTAGGTCAAGAGAGAACATCTGCTAATACTCTAAAAGATTATTGGGAATATATTATAACTTTTGAGAGAAAACGAGCTTTAGAATTTGGAATTAAACATTTTTGTGCAATTTCTATAAATCCAAAAGAGGCAAACAATGTTGAATTTGCACAAAAATCATTATCAATAATTAAAGATTACCTTAACAGAGAGAATGTAGTAGCATTAGGTGAAATAGGTTTTGATCTAATTACAAAACAAGAAGAAAAGATTTTCAGAGAACAATTAATTCTTGCAAATGAATTAGAAATTCCAATTATAATTCATACTCCTCATATCAATAAATTTGAGGGAACAAAAAAAACTTTTGAAATTATTAGAGAAACCAAAGTTGAACAATCTAGAATAATTGTTGATCATAATAATGAAGAAACTATCGAGTTATCTCTTTCATATGATGTCATGTCTGGAATAACTGTGTATCCCAACACAAAATTAAGCCCATTTCGTGCTGTAAATATAATTAAAAAATTTGGAACTGACAAAATTTTGATAAATTCATCTGCTGATTGGGGTATTTCTGACCCATTGAGTGTTCCAAAAACTGCCTTAGAGATGGAATCATCAGGTTTTACCAACCAAGAAATTGAAAAAGTACTTTTCTCAAACCCTGACTCATTTTTTAAGCAATCTGCAAACTACAATTAGATGATAATATGAAATTTGCATTTAGTTCTAATG
>JAYPSX010000315.1:0-1571 GCA_038133315.1 Hyphomicrobiales bacterium | reverse complement strand
CTTTGATGCAATTAGCTAAAGTTAGTGCGTATTTGAAGCAATTCTCAGATTCTGGAGGTTTATATATTTCAGTTCTTACGTATCCTACAACTGGTGGAGTTACTGCTAGTTTTGGAATGCAGGCAGATATAACCTTTGCTGAGCCTAAATCATTAATCGGTTTTGCTGGTCAACGAGTAATCAAACAAACTACTCAGCAATATTTACCCGAGGGATTTCAGACTGCTGAATTTTTGTTAGAAAAAGGATTTATAGATCAAGTTATTGATCGAAAAACTCTAAAAAATCAATTATCAAAAACTATTACTTTACTAAGTTAAAATATTATTAGATTAATTTAATATGTGCGGTATTATTTCTTATAAAGGACCACAAAATTGCTATCCCATTCTTCTTAATGGTCTTAAGAGATTGGAATATCGTGGCTATGATTCTGCGGGTATTGTTTCACTTTACAATAATCAATTATTGCAGAATAGAAGAGTTGGTAAAGTTCAAGTTTTAGAAAAAGAAATTTTATCTTCAATTAAAATTAATTCCAATATAGGAATCGCGCATACTCGATGGGCTACTCATGGAAAACCAAGTAATGAAAATGCTCACCCACATCTTGATGACTTAGAAGACATTGCTTTAGTACATAATGGAATTATCGAAAATTATTCTTCGCTAAAAGATTTTCTAATTAATAAAGGCTTTTCTTTTAAGTCAGAAACTGACACAGAGGTAGTGGTCCAATTAATTTCCTATTTTATTAAGGATCAAAACTTAGAATATGTAAATGCAATTTATGCTGCTCTCGAACTTTTGGAAGGAGCTTTTGCGGTTGTTATTTTAAATAAAAATTTTCCTGACATGTTAATTGGAGCTAGAAAGTCAAGCCCGCTACTCTTAGGAATTGGTAAAAATGAATTTTTCTTTGCAAGTGATGCTTCTGCTATTGTAGAACATACTAATCAGATAGTTTATCTTGAAGATCATGAGATGTGCATTATCAATGGAAATACTTATGAAATCAATGATTTTCGAACAAGGGAATCCTTAGAGAAAATTGTTGATACAGTTCATCTCGAGATTGAAGATATTGAGAAAGGAATATTTGATTATTTCATGCATAAAGAAATCCATGATCAACAACAAACTATTATTAATACTATTAGAGGAAGATCTGATAAGGAAAATGTATTCTTAAATGGTCTATCTTCTTATTGGAATAATATTACTAATTCTAGCAAAATGTACATCACTGCTTGCGGTACCTCTTGGCATTCAGCATTAATCGCTAAAATATTCATTGAGAGATTTGCTAAAATACCTGTTATTGTTGATTATGCTTCTGAATTTAGATATAATGATTCTCCTATTGATTCATCAACCTGTGTAATTGCGATTTCTCAGTCAGGTGAGACTGCAGATACGCTAGCAGCGATAAAAAAAGCAAAAGAATTCGGAGCAACAACAGTCGGTATATGTAATGTTCCAGGAAGTTCAATTTCTAGAGAAACTCATTGTGGAGTTTTTACAAGATGCGGAAGTGAAATAGGAGTAGCTTCTACCAAAGCTTTTACTGC
>JAYPSX010000314.1:0-1573 GCA_038133315.1 Hyphomicrobiales bacterium | reverse complement strand
CCCTTCAGACTCACCTTATGCAATGACAAAATTTCTAGGAGAAGAGGTATGCAAACTTTATAAGAAATCATTCAATGTTAATGTAGAAATTGCTAGATTTTACAATGTTTATGGGCCAACACAACAATTAGATGAAAAATTTGGAAATGTAATAGGTATTTGGCAGGTAAAAGTAAAAAAGAACCAACCACTACCAATTGTTGGTGATGGAAATCAAAAAAGAGATTTTATTCATGTTCATGATATTGTAGATGGTTTATTAAAAATATCAAATTCTGAGATTAAGCATGATGATGCATGGGAAATTGGGACTGGAGTTAATTACAGTATTAATGAACTTTATAAAATGTTTAATCAAAAATATGGTATTAATTCAGTAAATATTCCAGATCAAAAAGGAAATTACAGAGAAACTTTAAGAGTAAATGATGATTTGATGAATCTACTAAATTGGCAACCAAAAGACAGACTAAGAGAGTATATAAAGAACCTATAAATTATTACATCATGAAAAATATTTTAATAACAGGTGGAGCAGGATTCATTTCTCATCATTTAATTTATTATTTAATTAGAAAAACTAATTGGAATATTGTATCATTAGATAGGCTAGATTATAGTGGTAACCTTAATAGACTAGACAGTATCCTTTCTAAACTTTCTAATAAGGATAAATCGAGAGTAAAAGTTGTATTTCATGATTTGAAATCTGAAATAAATCCATGGATTAAAAAAGAAATAGGGGGGGTTGATATAATCTTACATCTTGCTGCTGGTTCACACGTTGACAGGAGTATTGACTATCCTATGGAGTTTGTTTTAGATAATGTAGTTGGAACTGCTAATATTTTAGATTATGCGAGAGAGATAAATGAGTCTAAACAACTAGAAAGGTTTGTTTATTTTAGTACCGATGAGGTTTTTGGTCCAGCACCTAAAGGTATAGATTATAAGGAGAATGACAGATATAACTCAACAAATCCTTATAGTGCAACAAAAGCTGGTGGTGAAGAATTGGCAGTAGCATATGAAAATACATATAATTTGCCAGTATATATTACACATACTATGAATGTTTTTGGTGAGAGACAACACCCAGAAAAATTTATTCCCATGTGTATTAAAAAAATTAGAGATGGAGAGTCAGTAACTATTCACTCAGACAAGACAAAAAAAATTCCAGGTTCACGTCATTATATTCATGCTGAGGATGTCGCTGAAGCTATATATTTTATTCTGACAAACAAAATAGAAGATGAAATAGATTTTGGAGGGGCTAAATGTCCTAAATTTAATATTGTTGGGTCTGAGGAGCTGAATAACCTTGAGCTTGCTCAAATAATTGCTTCCTGCCAAGGAAAAGAATTAAATTATGAAATGGTTGATTTCCATTCTTCAAGACCTGGCCACGACCTAAGATATTCCCTTTCAGGTGAAAAAATGAAAAAATTAGGATGGGAGCCATCAATTAAGTTAACTGATAGGATAAAACAAGTTGTTGATTGGTCTTTAAATAACCAAAATTGGATAGAACTATAAACCATAATATGTCTTGTATATTATAATAAATAGT
>JAYPSX010000313.1:0-1580 GCA_038133315.1 Hyphomicrobiales bacterium | reverse complement strand
ATTCTATGCATTGAATTAGAAGAAGCTAAAGAGCTTATCTCAAGTGGATTAATAAAAACAATCCCATATATTACTAAAGACAGAGTATTTACTAACAGTTTTATGGAGTATATTGATTCAAATTCGGGATCACCGGATTATTTAAAAGGAGATACTCCCTGATGCAAATAATAAATTTGTATTAGTGAAGTTACTTGAGAGATTCTAAATAGAAAGATAAAATTTAAAATATGGCAAAAGTTGAAAAAATAAATCAAACAAATAAATTTATAAAAGTATCTGGTGATTCAGTAACATTTGACAATTTAACAATTATCAATAAAGATTTGGCAACTTATCTTTATGAATCAGACGACATGATTGAAAGCTTAGAGAGCATAATTGAAATTGGTGTCAGAACTTTAAATTCATTGAAAAACTCAATTGAGAGAGACTTCACAAAACAGACTTTTGAAACTATAGCGGAAGAGATGAAAAAAAACTTAGCAAATTCTGTTGAGGATATGGGAGATGAGTTTAATAAATACTTTAACGAAGAAGGAGAGTTCGTTAAAGAGTTAAATGAAAACAAAAAGCATATGTTGGAGGAACTCAACAAGGAATTAGGGAAATTTATCGATCCAAACAATAGAGAGTCTGCACTTTCAGAAATATTGGAGAACGAGGAAGGAAAAATCCTTGATGCGTTCGATAAAGCATTGAATCCAGAAAACTCTGATTCCCAAATATTTCAATTAAAAGAAAAACTAGAGAAAAAATTTACTGATGAGATAAAGCTACTTAGTGATGATTTAGAAAAAATACTTCAACAATTAAAAATTGAAAAAGCAACATCAGAATTAAAGGAAAAATCTACAGCAAAAGGAGCAACGCATGAAGACAAAGTCCAACAAGTACTTTCAGAAATTGCTATTGGAGATATTGTTGAAAGAACTGGAGAAATAGTCGGTTTGGTTCCAAAAAGCAAAGTAGGAGATCATGTTGTCACACTCAACACAAACTCTAAAACTTCAGATTTCAAAATTGTTTTTGAGTCAAAATCAGCAAATACATACAATTCTTCATCTGCAATTACAAAAGAACTTACAAATGCAATTGAAAATAGAGGTGCTGACTTTGGCATATTTGTATTCGATAGTTATGAAAGATACGACAAAGTATCATCTCAACCATTTGCTCTACTTTCAGAAAATATGGCAATAACTGTCTTGAATGATGAAGTAGGTAGTTTACCGCTGAAGATTGCATATATTTGGGCTAAAAATATTTTAATGAATTCAGATGAGTTATCAACGAAAGAGATATCAGTAAATTATGATGAAATAATCAAAGGTCTTAATAATGCAATTAAAGAAGTCAAAAAAATTTCTACCGCAAAAAGTAATAACAAAAAAGCATATGATGCAATTGAAGCAAATGAGGAGTTACTCCCAGAAATAAGAAAAAATGTTGAAGAAACTCTTAAAGGACTAATCAACTTACTTGATGACGAGGATGAGAATGAGTGAACTTAAAGCAATTATTAATTTTTATTTCAAAGAAGGAAAGTCTATTAATGAAATAGCTACAAAGTTAAATTT
>JAYPSX010000312.1:0-1592 GCA_038133315.1 Hyphomicrobiales bacterium | reverse complement strand
CTGCGTGTCGAGCAGATACTCTAACCAACTGAGCTAATCGCCCCAATTTTCAAATTCTGACAATATTCTGACAGTTATTATTGAATGAAATTACTAAAATTATTTTAAGTCAGAGATATTAATTTGGTTTTTAATTAAAGCTTGAACATAATAAACTGTCTCTGTGTCCTCATCTTTATCTAAAATAGCAACAAAAGGATTACCATACAAAATCCATCCATCCTGTAATTCACCAGAAATATCTCTTAATGCATAGTCTGGTTTAGCCTCTTCTAAAAGTTGATAATTAGTTGCAGGTGTTCCAAATTGATTAGAACCTGTTACTAAAGCTTGACAATACATGTTATTATTATCCATAAATGGACTACCATATAAATTATACCCCATTTGAAGATTATGAGAAATCCATTTACTAAATTCTTCTCCTCCTTCAAGCATAAAATCATTTATTAACCAAAAATGACATTCTTGAATAATTAGTTCGGAATTTTTAGTAGTTGTAAGTGCTTGACAATAGCGACCTTTATCATTAATGAATGTGTTAC
Organism: Hyphomicrobiales bacterium; assembly: GCA_038133315.1. Classification (GTDB taxonomy): domain Bacteria; phylum Pseudomonadota; class Alphaproteobacteria; order Rhizobiales; family TMED25; genus TMED25. The sequence goes on along the minus strand of JAYPSX010000312.1, from coordinate 1,047 downwards.
CATGCAATATCCAACCTTTTTTTAGCAATTCATTAACTTCAAAATTAAAGTCACCTATGTGATTAGAAAAACCTCCCTCATTATCAGGGTGATTATAACTATAATCTGGAAGTTCATCGCTATATACATAACAAAATTTGATTGATCCTTCTGAATAATCTGTAACTGTCATTGTGCTTTTATAAAATTAAACTAATTATTAACTATAAATTATGAAGCTCAGCATTCCTTGAAAGCTTAATATTCTCTTCATTAATATATGATTTGAAATTATCAAGAATCTCTGAAGACATAGGTGAAATATTAAGTGAATGATCTTCACCATCGATTGTTAAAACTAACATAATATTGGCATTATCTATTTCCTGAGAATTAAAAATTTCAGTAATCAAGTAATCATCTACTACTCCAAACGATAGTCCATTTTCGGGATAGACTGGTTCTCGTATCAGAGTTTCATACTCCCAAGCTTGATTATCGCCATTCAAGTTATTGATAATTAATTTAATTGATGAAATTCGAGACTTTAAATTAGAGATGCTTTTGAGGAGTGAATCTTCAACTTCCATTGGATTAAAAACTTTGTTTGAAGAAAAGTAAGATTTTCCATTCCATTCAAGATTTGAAGTTTCATCCTTACTTGAAAGATTATCATAGTTCACATACTCTTTTTCATATGCGATAACTTTAATTTTATAATTATTCATCATTCCATCTGATACATAGTAAGCAGGCAATTCTATTCTAAAGGAAAGATTTTCATAGTCAAATTGAGTTCCTATATAACTCTCAGCCACTTTCCAAGAGAGTTTTTTATATCGAATCCATTCATTGTTAACACTATTTAAGGAGTTTGAACACGAAATAAGTAATACACTAAAAAGTAATAAAAATTTTTTCATCCAAAAAATCTAACAAAATATCTTGAATTGGAACAATACTAATTTTCTCTCGCTTTATAATCCAAGTAATCCATTCCAAAGCTTCGTAAATACTTTTCAGTTGTTGTAACACTACTATGTCCTAACCAGTGCTGTAATCGAAAGA
>JAYPSX010000311.1:0-1601 GCA_038133315.1 Hyphomicrobiales bacterium | reverse complement strand
TTTCATTTCCTTCATTACCTTCATGTCCCTTTACCCATATCCAATTGATATCATGTTTATTCACTACCTCAAGAAGCTGAATCCATAAATCTTTATTCTTTACATCTTTTTTATTAGCATTTTTCCAATTATTCTTCTGCCAATTGAATATCCATTTTGTTATTCCATCTTTGAGGTAAACAGAATCAGTATATAAATTAACTTCAGAACTTTTTTTCAAAATCTTTAATCCTTCAATTGCTGCAACTAATTCCATCCGATTATTTGTGGTATTTTCAGCAGATCCTGATAATTCCTTTACATTATCTTTATACTTAAGATAAGCACCCCAACCACCAATACCTGGATTACCAGAACACGCTCCATCAGTATAGATTTCAACTCTATCAGTCATATAGCCCATAGTCCTTTGCACTAATTACAGTTTGATGAAACTTTAATTTTGCATAATACTCAATAGGATCTTTTGGTGTAACAAGGGCATTATCACCTGGTTTATTCCAATCAATTAATCTTGTTAGTAAGAATCTCAAAGCACTTCCCCTGCACATTATTGGTAATGAGTCAATTTCTTGATAAGTTAGTGCTTTAATTGAGTTATATCCTTGGAGTAAATGCTTTGCCTTAGTAATATTGAATGAATTATCTTTCTCGAAGCACCATGCATTTATAGATATACCAATATCAAATACGTAAAGATCATTACATGCAAAATAGAAGTCGATAACTCCACTTAGTACATCACCATTAAAAAATATATTATCAGGAAATAAATCACCATGAATTATTCCACTCGGAAGGTCTATTGGCCAATTTGAATTTAAATAATTTAATTCATCCATAATTTCAGATTTTAGGGATTTTCTAATTGTAAAAGTTTCATTTTTTATTGAGTCAAATAATTTAGGCAAATGTTTTTGAGATAGTTGATTTTGACGCGTTATTTTTGTTTCAGAAGTCTGTTCATGAAGATTTGCAAGTGTCTGTCCAACTAGGAAACAATTTTTATTTGTTATTTTTTGGGTAGACTTCCCACTCAAAAAACTAAATATTGCTGCATATCGGTCATTTAAAACTTCGATATATTTACCATTTTTCATCCTTATTGGTTTAGGACATACTATATTTCTCTTATTAAGATAAACCATCAAATCAATAAAAAAAGGTAAGTCTGATACTGAGACACGGTCTTCATATAAAGTCAGGATATATTTGTTGTTTCTTGTCTCTAAAATATAGTTAGTATTTTCTACGCCCTCTGAGATCTCAACAATGGACAAAATATCTTCCAGCTCATAATTTTTATCTATAAAATTTTGAGCTTCAACTAGATCTACTTTGGTATATACGGCCATTAATTCATCTATCTTTTAATCTTGGGTAATTTAAAAGTTATATTTTCTTCTGTATAAGTGTCGTGAACTAAATTAATTTTATATTTTTTTGAAATTTCATTGATAATTTTTTCAACGATAACCTCGGGAGCCGACGCTCCGGCAGTAATACCTAGATTTTTGATATTATCTAAAACATCCCACTTTATTTGAGTTTCATCTTCAATTAGATAGCTAGCTTTGCAACCAGATTTTTTACCTACCTCA
>JAYPSX010000310.1:0-1608 GCA_038133315.1 Hyphomicrobiales bacterium | reverse complement strand
GTGGATTATTTGGAGTCTGTGAGTCCTCCTTAGCACAGGTTAGGAGTAATAATAGAGATATGAATAGGGGTAGTTTTTTCATTTTAATCATAGTTATATTCTCTTCTTACAAACTGACCTCCAGTGTTCTCCCAATAAAGGTTTGTTATAAACTCCACCCCACCAAAGGAATTACCAGCACCATATGGTACTATATCAAAATCACCATCATTATCTTTATCTATCATTGCAATAAAATAAAATTCACCAAATTTTTCAGCATCCATATTATAGAAAAAATCAATCTTTTCATCTGTAACATCCTCAAAAACTCTATTTCCCTTATTTTCAAATAATGTGAGTTCATAATTTCTATAACCTACTGTTGAAAGTAAAATTATATCAATATCTCCATCATTATCAAAATCGGTGAAACCAGAACCTAAAGAAGAAGTAGTTCTAAGGTGTGGTAAATCGGGTAATACACTCATCATTATTTCATCTGATCTATCTATTTTCTTATCTAGAGTAAATAGGTTTTCAGAATTATACTGAACATCATTGGTTCCCCACAAAATCCAAGGTTTGTTATTGTTATGAAATCCGTACTGGTCCCTAAACATATGTCCATGAGGATTCCAATGTGGGTCAACTTCCCTTCTGTGAACACCTTTTAGATTATCTGATCCAAATATATCCAAATTACCATCTCCATCTAGATCAAAAACGTTAAACTGCAGGGCTACCCAATTATATGGATATTCTTCAAAAAAATCATTGTGATTTTTTAATAATTCAATTGTCTGAAAGTTTCTAGCTCCATTATTTAATAGAATTTTAGGACTAGGAGAAACTTCGCCTGGACTAGATACAGGAAACAAAATAATATCAACATCTCCATCATTATCTATATCACCAGAAGTTGATGAATGAGATTCCATAAATGGACCTACTTGTATTTCAGTCATTTCATTATTTGGTCCAAAAAAAACTATAGCCCCTTTGCCTGGTTCAACAGAAACTCCATAATTAGGATGCTCAGGACCGTGATTAAGACTTGTATAATTGTTATGTCTATTATTTTGTGCCACCCATACATCCATATATCCATCATTATCAAAATCTGCAATTGAAGTTGGTGCAGACCAATTTATGTATTCTGACATTTTATCCTTGTAGGTTCTATTTGATTCAGTGAAATAATCACTTATGAATATATACGGACTCTTTTCGTTACCATATGATCCATCTGATTTAAAATTCCAAGATGAGCCAAAATAATCTAATTTACCATCATTATTGAAATCTCCCCAAGTATCATGAGAACCATGAACTGCGAAGTGGTCGCTATCATAATTACAACAATATATATCTCCATTTAGATCTACTGAGCTCCATTTTATTGACAAATACTCATCTTCAGATAAATATCTATAAAAATATTTTTGTCTTAAAAATGATGATGTAGTCTCATTAATGGCAGAATATCTTTCGTAATTATATAATTTAATATAAAATTCAGCAGATAATATCGTGCCAGAATTTAAAGTAATTATCCTAGATTGAGAAGACTCACCGTCTGACCATCCTATAAATTCATATCCGTCATCAGGTATAGCTGTTACAGTC
>JAYPSX010000309.1:1366-1622 GCA_038133315.1 Hyphomicrobiales bacterium | reverse complement strand
GAGAATGGAAATGAAGTTTCATTATTTATTGAGCCTGAAAGATACTGGAGTAGGCTCTCTGGAGTAAATGAATCAAATGTTTTTGATTCTTCTTTTATTAGATTTAAAGAACTTTCACTGACATATAACTTTCCAAAAAGATTTTTTGAAAATTTATTTATTGATAACTCCTCTATAAGTGTTTTTGGAAGTAATCTCGGTTATTTATTAAGGAGAACAAAGGGTTTTGCTCCTCAATCATCTATTTCATCGGGTA
>JAYPSX010000309.1:0-1356 GCA_038133315.1 Hyphomicrobiales bacterium | reverse complement strand
GCTCAAGGGATAGAATCATTTGCATTTCCGACAACTAGAAGTTTTGGAGTAAAAGTTTTAATAAATTTTTAAAAAAAATGAAAAATATTTTCAAGCTTTATTTTTTGATTTTATTCCTGACAATACCTGGGTGTACGCAAGACTTTGATGAGATAAATTCTCCGAAGACTGGAGCAATTACAACTGAACCTGATGGATTATTCACAGTAGCTGTTCAGCGGGGGAGCATGACATGGTATATGTATGATAGACTTCAGAGATATATAGCAAATCAGTATATGCAGTACAATACCTTAGCAGGTTCAGGAAGCCTAGATCATTATGAGCCGGCGTATGGTATGTTCTCCGATATATGGGATAGGTCATATGGAGATCAAGATTGGGAATTAGCACCTTTATTTTATGCAAGTCACTCAATAGATGTAAGTATGAAAAGAAGTAATCCTCATAAAGAGGGTATCTCAAGAATTTGGAAGGCATTTCTTTTTCAGAGAATGACAGATCTTTATGGAGATATACCTTACTCAGAAGCTTTCCTTAAACCTCTCCCAAAGTTTGATACTCAAGAATCAATTTATATTGACTTAATTTCTCAAATTAATCTAGGGAAAGAATTATTATCAATCGAGGGTGATTATGAGACTTTTGGAAGTGCAGATTTAATTTATAATGGGTCTATAGATAAGTGGGAGAAATTTGCTAATGTTCTTCTGATGAGAATAGGATTGAGAATAATAAATGTTTCCCCAGATCTATCTCAAGAAATTTTTAATTCTATTCAAGGTGAACCATTATTTGAATCTAATGATGACAACAATAAAATGAGATGGGATCCAATTTCATCAAATATTTATTTCAGAAATCCCATTCTTGTGACTGAAGTTTTTAATAATACAAGGGTATCAGAGAAAATGATAAATACTTTAAAGTCTTATTCTGATCCTAGATTAACACTTTACGCAAAGCCTGCTGTTTTAGATGGTGAGTATAGGGGGCTAAAAAATGGAATGGATCCAAATAATCAAACTATATATGATCTTCAGTATTATGACAAATTTAGTAGGCTTGGAGAGGTATTTGTAAGAGAAGACGGAGTGACATTTAATTTACATTATGCTGAGTCTTTATTTCTAAGAGCAGAAGCAGCACTTAGAGGCCTCACTAATGAAAATCCCGAAGAGTTATACTATAAAGGAATACAAGCAGCTATGGAAATGTATGGTGTTTTGAATGATTTAGGACAGATTGATGAGTATTTAAATCAATCAATAATATTATTTAATCAATCTAATGCATTAGAGCAAATTATTACTCAGAAGTGGATTTCTTTATGTATGAATGGTGTTGAGGCCTGGT
>JAYPSX010000308.1:0-1635 GCA_038133315.1 Hyphomicrobiales bacterium | reverse complement strand
CTAAAGTAATTTTAAAAAATGCACGATCCTCTCCACTATCAAACTGATCAACACCAGCTTCAAGTACTAGACTACCATGGCTAAATTGAGCAGAGTAAGTTTCACCATCTAAATTAGCAGTTCCTGCATCCCAATTAAATTTCTTTCCAAAAACTTTTAATTTTGGAATATAGGGTACGTGAGTTCCAAATTCATATTCACTACCACTCATTGCTTCCTCAGCATTTCCGGCATTTAACCTTGAATTTGAGTTCGCGTAATAATTATTTATTCTAAATTCTCCAACACTAGTTAAAAACTCTCCTCCTAAACCTAATCGGCTATGATCAACTGTAAATTCGTGATCATAGAAAGCATTTAAGCCGACTAAAATATTATTGTTCAATAATAGTTTTCTTTGACCAAGACCAAGGTTAATTGTATCTCTATCTCCGTCCCATCTTAATAAAGAGCCTTGAAAAAAAGTAATATTTTTCCCGTCATCTCTTAAAGGTTGCACGGTTAAAACTTCCCATTGAGGTTTTAATTCTTCCGCTCCAGTTATTGAAATTTCTGTATTAGGTATTGTTTCAATAATTAGATTTTCTAAAGATGAAATGGCATTATTAATATAATTATTTTTTAAACTATTTAATTCAGATGATATCTTTGCTGTTGCAGCTTGTTTAATATCTTCTGCAGCAAGCTGACTACTTAAAAGAAATATTATAATTGATGTATATATAGATTTTTTCATAACGTTACTTAACTTTTTGTTAATCTAAGTAACGATACGTCTTAATAAGGTTATGTAGATAATTATTAATTACTCTTATTTTAAAATAAGGTCAATCTAATAAATTAAGTTATTGATTAATTTATCCATGAATTTTCCACCTTTTTCCATCTGTTCAATGGCAATATATTCATCTGGTTTATGTGCTTGATTAATACTTCCTGGTCCACAAACAATTGTTGGTATGTTTAATTTCTTTTTAAACAATCCACCCTCGGTACCAAATATAACTTTTTTATGTTTAGTATCATTAAGAATATCTTTAACCTGTTTTACAGGATTTATAGTTTCTGAAATATTTAAACCTGGATAATTTATTTTTTCTGCAAAAGTAATATTTGTTTTTGAGGAAATCTTATGCATTTCATTAGCAATTAATACTTCAGCATAATGATGAATTCTTTGCATAATTTCTTTTGGATCATCTTCTGCAAGATGTCTAATTTCAAATTCAAACTGACATAAATTTGGTACAATATTTAGAATTGTGCCACCATTGATTAATCCTGTATGCAATGTTGAGTAAGGAATTTCATATTCGTTATCAAATGGGCCTAATTGAGACTTTTCTTTATTTAATTCTTCAATATATGAAATTAATTTTGCTGCATAATTGATTGCATTTACTCCATAAGGTGCTTGTCCTGAATGACATGAAAATCCATCAACTTTTACTCCATAAGCATGCTTGCCTTTATGACCAATAACTACCTCCATACTAGTTGGCTCACCCACTATACAAAATTCAGGGTTTATTGATTTTTTTTCAATTAGATCTAATAATCCATGCACACCAACACACCCAATTTCTTCATCATATGAAAAAGCAAGGTGTATTGGTTTGTTAAGTTTTGTCTCAA
>JAYPSX010000307.1:723-1636 GCA_038133315.1 Hyphomicrobiales bacterium | reverse complement strand
ATTGATGTGTTTGCGATATTTATTGGGTGGTTCTATGAGACAAATATAATTATTCTGCAGGGGTGTATTCTATTCCCGTTTCTTTTAATTCAACCCAATTTATTTTTCTTATATTTTTAGGATGGTTAGCACCAGCTAGTACTAATCTACCAACCGTATACTCACCAGATTTTAGGTACTCTGAGAAATAAGCTATTTCACTTTTTTTGGGTTGTCGGTCAAAGATATTATAAAGAACAGTCTCTACTATTTTGTCATAGGAAGCATTTTCACCCAGCTTCTCGTCAACCATTTTTTGTACGACTTCTGATTGATCCAAACCATCATCGAAATGCTTAATTGCTTTTCCTAGCAATTCTTTGTCATTAATAAATTCAGAACCGAAAGTTGCCGCTATTATTTTAATAGAGCGACCAGCGGCTTCTTTTTTGTATTCTGTGTCGTAGGCAACCCAAATTTCATTGTCTAAAACTCTTTCGATTTCGCTAAATTTTATCTTAGTATTTGATGGTAAATTGCCTTGTATTTTTAAAGTATCTAGCCCTTTGCCACCAATGACAGTTATTTCAGCATTATCATTTATTCATGATACATTTTATTTGGCACTTTCAACAATATAATTTTCTAGTGCCCATTCAGGTAACTCTGGTCTATCTGATGTGGAAGTATCAAGAACTAAAACTTTGGCGCCTTTACTAAGCAATATTTTTTGTACATTTATAAATGTGCCCTCTACCTCAATATCTAATTTTTCTAAATTATCACCTAAAGGAATATCTATCTCATTAGAAATGGCAACCCAGCATGGGTAATTATCATCAGGACATAAAAGATAATTATTAGCATATTCCTTTTCTGCAACAAGCTCGTTATCAATGTAGATATTTAAAGTTAAGGTTTGCTCTTTGCTATC
>JAYPSX010000307.1:0-713 GCA_038133315.1 Hyphomicrobiales bacterium | reverse complement strand
TTTTATTACGTCATTGCCATCACCTGATCTAATAACGTCTTCTCCACCACCTGAACTGATTTCCCACCCATATTTAAAACCACCTGGTACCGTGATAATTTCTGAATCACTTGATGCGTCAATTCGATTAGTTATTTGAAAAGCATTATCGTCGAACAAGTCCTTAAAAATACTTTTTGTTTCTGATGGGAACTGAGTCAAATCAAAATAGTACCAATTCTCATAGCCAGAAAACCCCCATGCTTCCCAATTGCCAAAACTCCAGCTTGTTAAATAGTCTGATAAATGATTATTAAAGTGATGGATTATAGATTTGTAAGCGGTATTAAATATTTCATAGTTAATGGAGTTGGGGTAATCTGATAATTGATCTTCCGTCGGATCCCATCCACCATCTAATCCATTTTCTAATGCAAAAGCATTATTTATAAGCATTATTGGCTTATCAAAAGTGGTAGCTGCTTCTATAAATTCTTGAACAAATCCTTTTGAATTCTTTGTTGGGCTCCACAAAAGTTTTTGGATTTCGTCGTAATCGTAAATAGGTTCTTCACTTATATATAGCTTTCCCCAAACACTGATTACATCAGTGAGATCCCATATATTTACGTCCATTATTTCATGATCAAAATAAAGGTATAATTTGTGGAAATTAACTGTTACTGCGCCTGATAACCTTTGTCTAACATTTCCAATTAATTCTTCCCATTTTT
>JAYPSX010000306.1:0-1637 GCA_038133315.1 Hyphomicrobiales bacterium | reverse complement strand
CTTCCAGAAAATGATGCAAGCATAGTATCTAATCTTATGACTGAAGCAGATATGCTTGGTGTTGATACACATGGTGTATTTAGATTACCTCAGTACGTAAAAAGATTGATTGCGGGGGGTATAAATAAAAACCCAAATATAAGTATTGTGAGAGAAAAAAGTGCTATGGCACTATTAAATGGTGATAATGCGATGGGGCATTTAGTCATGGAAAAAGCTGCAAATATTGCAGTAGCAAAAGCAAAGGATCATGGTGTGGCATGGGTTGGCGCTAACTCATCAAACCATGCTGGTCCTGCCTCACTGTATGCACGAATTCCTCTAAAAGAAGATATGATTGGAATATATGTAGCTGTTGGTAGTTCTAACCATGTACCACCATGGGGTGGTACTGACCTACTTTTATCAACAAATCCAATAGCAATATCAATTCCTAGTATGAAGAGGCCACCTATTGTTTTAGATATGGCTACAACAGTTGCGGCATACGGTAAAGTTAAAGAAAAATTACAAAGAAAAGAAGAAATGCCTGTTGGATGGATGATTGACAAAGAAGGGAAACCATTAACAGATCCATCCAAATCAAGCGAAGGATTTTTATTACCAATTGGTGAAGCAAAAGGTTACGGTTTGGCGCTCATGTTTGGGATCCTTGCGGGAACTTTAAATGGTGCTGCATTTGGTAAGGCTGTAGTTGACTTCAATGCTGATGCAAAAAGTTTTACAAACACAGGTCATTTTATTATAGCGGTTGATATTGCTGCATTCACAGATGTAGATCAATTTAAAAGAAATATAGATGATGTGTGGGAACAAATGAAAGGTTCTAATGTATTGCCTGGTTTTGACGAAGTCAGGTTACCTGGTGAAAGATCAAATAATCTTTATAATGAAAGAAAGAAAAATGGTATCCCTATTCATGATAACTTGAAACAAGCACTAGATCAATTATCAGAGCAACTTAACACGAAAAAGATATACTAATTTAAATGGATAAGAATGAACTAAGACAGGCTTTTGGTTGCTTTACAACCGGTGTGGCAATAGTAACTACTTCTACTGAAGATTTTGAACCTGTTGGACTAACAATTAATTCATTTACTTCGCTATCACTTGAACCTCCGCTACTTATGTGGGGAATTTCAAAAAATGCTCCAAGTATTGAAGCATTTAAATACAGGAGACTCTTTGAGGTTAATGTTTTATCTTCTAACCAAAAAGACTTATTGAAAAAATTTTCAACACCATCAAATGATAAATTTAATGATGTAAATTGGGAAATGAGTGATAATAAATTACCAAAGATAAAAGAGTGTGTGGCAAATTTTGAATGTGTTATTCATTCAATATTTCCTGGTGGTGATCATGAAATAATAGTTGGAAAGATTACAAATTTTTCGTTTAATGATAAACCACCCTTGATACTATCAAGGGGTGGTATAATCAATTAACTTATGCTTTAATAGGATATATAGGTTTTTCTCCATTTAATACCCTAGCTACATCAGAAGCTGCTTTTGTTTGTAATTCTTCAAGAGCTTCAACAGAATAAAACGCAGTATGTGGAGCTAATATAACATTATCTCGGCCAATTAATGGTGAGTCAGCTGGAAGGGGCTCTGTTTCAACAACATCTA
>JAYPSX010000305.1:0-1643 GCA_038133315.1 Hyphomicrobiales bacterium | reverse complement strand
TCTAATAACACCATCTGTAATCATCTGATTATTCAGTCTTCTAAATTGTGAGTAGAATTTGAATTGAATTTTAGATTCTTCTAAGCCTATATGTTTACTAAGATGAGAGGCAAACACTTTCTCAATCCAATAAGTATTTACGTAAGAGTCTAAATTAAAGATGATCAATTCATATTTATCAAATGACTTTGGGAGTTCAAAGCTCTTAACTACATAATCATCTCCATTATATTTAAATGAATGAGAATAATACAGCCTAAGTATTTCATTGAATGACTTATCATATTCAAAATATATATTGACCTTCTTACCTCCTTTTTTAGGTGAAATAGTGTAGGTTAGATAGCCAATACATTGAAAATCTTTCCAATACCTATCATTATCAAAAACTAAGTTGACTTTCCATCTATCAACCTTATTCTGCTTCATTTCCTTTTCAAATTCTAATTGATAATTTTCATTTAAGGAGTTCATTTTCTTACCTAATTCTAAAGCTCTATTAACTAAGTCATTAAAGTGCTGATTGAATTCTAAGTCAAATTTTTCATTATTAGTTGTTGAATTTGTTTCAAATAAGTTGTTGAATTTTTCCATTGTTGATTGAGTTTTTGAGTTCATTCTATCTAAGTTGTTTTTAATATTTTGAAGAAATTTTGATGTTTCCATTTTTATTATTTGTTCGTTTGATTAGTATCTAATAGCCAAAAGCCTTTCTCACTATATGGGGTTTTTGATAGCTCAGTTTTGAGATTTTTTAGAAAGTCAATCAATGAGCTTTTATCATTGGCAACTGAGAAGTAAGGAGGTTCAGATGGATCATATTCATCTCCAAAATTGAAGATCTTTCCTTTCAGCTTAACATTAACTAATAGTAGAGAGGGGTCTGTTCTATTAATAGTCCAAAATCTATTCTCTTTTTTTCCATTTGATAGAAGCTGTATTTCTAAGTCAGCTCTATTAGTGATAATGTCAATTTCATTTTGAATTGATTTAAGCAATCTGTCTTTGATGTGGACTTTTACATTTCTGCTTTGCTTTACAACTTCTACATTAAGTAGAGAGCTGAGTGTTTGTCTGTTGTTTGTTGAATTTTGCATTGTTTGAGTGTTTGAATTTTGCATTGTTTAAAAATTTATAAGTGAATTAATTATTTAAGTGGTTTAGAAATATGTTGGTTGCAGTATTGAATTCATCAGAAGTGATTTTTCCATTTTTGTAGTCAACCCATTTCATATTGTAGATTAAGTTTTGTGCAATTTTTTTAGGTAGTGATTTGAGTTTTGGTGGTTGATTGAGCATATTGTTATTGTTTTAATGTTATACTCAAAGATTCTATGTCTATGTCTATTTGTACAATTTTATTAGATAGAATATATTTAAGCTGCAATTGTATTGTGTGATTTAGAATATTCCTTACAACAGCTTTTACACCAATGGCTATATCCATCTTTGCTGTAGCTATCATTATTGAATTGAGTTACTGAGTTTACATCTCCACAGTTTCCACATTGTTTTTTAGTGATATTAGATTTGCCAAAACCCCTTTTATTATTGAGTTTGTTGTTTTTAAATTCTTTTATCATCCAATACTGATGACCATTCATAGTAATAGATTCAGCACCATTGATTGGTTGATTAAAAAG
>JAYPSX010000304.1:0-1648 GCA_038133315.1 Hyphomicrobiales bacterium | reverse complement strand
TTACGAGTTTGTAGGATGGGAAGGTTATGATAGTAATTCAAGTAATATTATCCTGACTCTTAATACTAATTCTACACTTTATGCTATTTTTCAAAAAATGTACATTTCTATTAATTATGGGGAAATTTTTGTTGAATCTCCTAGCAAAAAATCTTTAATAAATAATTTAAGGAATATAGAAACAGAAGATTTCATAATAAATGAAATTGGTTGGCTTGGCATTGAAATGAGAGAATTTCATAATGGTGGGTTCTATGGTACAGGTTCTATTAATCCTGGTTATTTTGATTTTGTAATAATGAATAATAAAAGATTAGATTTAAATAATGATGGAATAGAAGATTTAATATTTACTTCAGAAAATTTTCCCCATACAGTTAAGAAAGAATCAAATATGGGATTCTTAGTTTTATTAAACAATAATGATGGCACATTTGATTTTGGAAATGACCTTTTAGATTCTGAGATATTAAATGCTAATCATCCTTATAGAATAGAAAAAGGTGATTTCAATGGCGATGGAATAGATGATTTTGTTGCTACTAATATTGGAGATCCTATTGTCAAGGATGGTATAACATATGCTTCAGCAGCTCTTCCTGTATTAGCATTGAGTAATTCAAATAGAACATTTAGTTTTTCAACTTTGAGTAATATTTATGGAATGACAATTGGAGAAAAATATTTTGAAGAAGATTATGGTTTAGATTCAGTACCTGATTGGGTTGGTCATGAAACTATATCAGTAGCTGACTTTGATAATGATAAAGATTTAGATATTTTTTTACAAAATAAAATTCTTTATAACGATGGAAAAGGATTATTTACAGTGAATGGATTTCAATTTTCGAAAGAGATAATTGAAAGAACATATTCTTCAAAAGCAAAAGATCTTAATAATGATGGTTATGCGGATTTGATTTTTTCAGACATGAATAATAATAAAAAAGTTTACATATTGATTTCGAGTTTAAATGGATCAGAAGTAAATTATGAGAAAATTGAGTTACCAACAGGATATTTTGGTGATGAAAATAATAACCCTAATTATATTGAGTGTTTTGATATTAATAATGATGGTTTTCAGGATATATTAATTGGATCAACAAGAAAGAATCCATATTACTTAGGGAGTGCAATTCAAGTAATCTTAAATCAAGGTGGAATTTCTTTTATAGATCAAACCAGTAACTTTATTGCAAGTCAGGATATCTATGATAATTTTGATGGACAAGGATATATTGACATAATTGATTTTGATAATGATAATGATTTAGATATTATTCATCAAACTTCAAGCAGAAATTCGCCAACTTATGGGACTAACATCTATGTAAATAATAATGGATTTTTTGAAATTTTTGATTTTAATAAGATTCCATTTATTAGCTGGAAAGATTTTTTGGGATATGAAATTTTTTGGGATGATCCTCAAACAGTTGAATTTGAAATAAAACAAAGTATTTTTCCTATAAGAATAAATAATAAAGTGGGTTTCGTATCTAGTGTTGAAACTTTAGGTCCTAGAGAAGAAATTACACATGAGAAATTTTATACAATACAACCAAAATGATTAAACAATTCTTTCCTTTCTTCTTTTACACCAACGCCTACAACACTATTGCACCACATTTCTTAAATATAACAG
>JAYPSX010000303.1:0-1652 GCA_038133315.1 Hyphomicrobiales bacterium | reverse complement strand
TTTGAAGAAGAAGGATATGCAAAAGAGTTTCTCCGTATTAATGGTAAATGGGAGGACCATTTACTTTTTGCTCTCACAAAAAAAAAATATAATGAAATTAATAATGGCCAAAAATATTAGAATAATAGCCAATCTATTTTTTGTACTACTTTTAATTACACTAGGTGTAATGAATAAATTAGTATTAGATGACGGCAATGATGAATGGTATCAGAATACCTATTCAAAAATGCGAATTATTACATCGGAAGTCCGCGATGGATTTACCAACATTGGTGTAGAAGTATTATTAGACGACAATACTTACACCTATTGGTCAAACCCAGGTGATAGTGGAATTGAGCCCTCAATAATTATCAAGAACCAGCATATTAATGATTATTCTATTAATTGGCCAATACCTAATCTGTTAAAAGATGAATTTGGAACTAATTATATTTATGAGGACGCAGTTCTAATACCAATTACTATTTTACTCAAAAACTATAAATATGGAGATGATATTGTTTTAGACATGAATTTTGGAATTTGTAATCTTGTTTGCATTCCTATTAACCAAACTATTGTTTTTCAATTAGATGAAAAGCAGAGATATGATAGTAAAATCAGATATAAATTAATTCAAAATGCATTAAAAAATATTCCAACATACAGAAGCGATGGTATTACATTTATAAACGATATTAAATTTAATGACTTAACATCAAATGATAATCTTCAAATTACCTTTAATATAAAGATTGAAGCTATATTCCCATTTGCTTCGGAGGATTATTTTTTATCCGATAACCAATCCCAACAAGAAAATTATATGAATTATAATTTTAAATTCAGATCATATGATGAAGATTTTAAGAGTAAAGATATTAAAATGACATTTCTAATAAAGACAGGGGGGCAATACTTCCTGGAAGATTTTGTTATTAACCCTTAAAATTACTTATTGCAGAAGTTGCAAGATTATCTGCAATTTCATTCCCTATATTACCTTCATGTCCCTTTACCCATATCCAATTGATATCATGTTTATTAACTACCTCAAGAAGCTGCATCCATAAATCTTTATTCTTCACATCTTTTTTATTAGCATTTTTCCAATTATTTTTCTGCCAATTGAACACCCATTTTGTTATTCCATCTTTGAGGTAAACAGAGTCAGTATATAAATTAACTTTAGAACTTTTTTTTAATATTTTTAATCCTTCAATTGCTGCAATTAATTCCATCCGATTATTAGTAGTATTTTCAGCAAATCCTGATAATTCCTTTACATTATCTTTATACTTAAGATAAGCTCCCCAACCACCAATTCCAGGATTACCAGAACACGCTCCATCAGTATAGATTTCAACTTTATCAGTCATATAGTCCATAGTCCTTTGCACTTGTTACAGTTTGATGAAATTTTAATTTCACATAATACTCAATAGGGTCTTTGGGTGTTACAAGGGCATTATCACTTGGTTTATTCCAATCAATTAATCTTGTTAGTAAGAATCTCAGAGCGCTTCCTCTACACATTATTGGTAATGAGGCAACTTCTCGATAAGTTAGTTCTTTAATTGAGTTATATCCTTTTAGTAAATGCTTTGCCTTGGTAATATTGAATGAATTATCTTTCTCGAAGCACCATGCATTTATAGATATACCAA
>JAYPSX010000302.1:0-1659 GCA_038133315.1 Hyphomicrobiales bacterium | reverse complement strand
GGTGTTCTCCTTCAATATCTAACTTTTGATTTGCTACTGATGTTCTTACAATATCTTCATTCCAATAATCACCCATATTCTTTCCTTTGATGTTAGGTAGGTATGGAGAAATGGAATTGGAGTACTTCCCATTTACACTTCTGTGTCGAGGTGGTAGAGATGGTTTAGTTTTTTCATTCTAATCATTTTCTCGCCTTACAAATTGACCCCCTGTGTTTTCCCAGTAAAGATTTCTTATAAATTCTCCATTGAAAGAAGCTCCATTATCATAAGGTACAATATCAAAATCTCCATCATTATCTTTGTCTATCATTACTACTGAGTAAAATTCTCCAAATTTTCTTTCATCCATATTAAAATAATAATCAATTTTCTCTGATGTAACATCTTCAAAAACTCTATTTCCTTTATTTTCAAAAAGAGTTAATTCATAATTACTATAAAATGTATCTCCAGATATATTAGATGCTATTGTACTTAAAATTAAAAGATCTATATCCCCATCATTATCAAAATCAGTAAATGCACTCCCTAATGCATTATTGTAATCATGTCTATAATTTAATTTATTAAGCAATTGAATGTTTGAAGAATTATATTGTAATTTATCAGAACCCCATATTATCCAAGGTTTTCTATTATTATGAAAACCTAATAATTGAGGAGCATATTCCTCAAAATATTGAAAATTAGGATCAATTTCTGAAAGATGTCTGTCTGATAACTTTGTGGCTCCTAATATATCCATATTCCCATCGTTATCAATATCAAAAATATTAAAGGAAAGTGCATTCCATGCATATGGGAATTTTTCAACAAAGCTTTCATAATCTTCTAATAAATCTATTGTTTCAAATATCCTTGCTCCTTTGTTCAATATAATTTTTGGACTTTCTGAAATATTATTAGTTACCTGCCATGGAAAAATAATCATATCAATATCTCCATCGTTATCAATATCACCAGATGAAGAATAATGTGCATCCATATTTGATGGACCAACAGGTAATTCATTAATACCATTTTCATCGAAAAAAATTAAAACACCAGGACCTGGTTGAATATTTTGATTTTCACCACCAACGTTATGCCCATTATTATTCGAAGAATTATTATGTCTATTGTTATGGTGCATCCAAACATCTAACCTTCCATCATTATCAAAATCTCCTATTGAACTTGGGGCATACCAATTTATAAAATCAGAATCATAAAATTTTATTATTTTCTCAGATGAAAAATAATTACTTATAAATAAATTTTTAGTTAATTCATTTCCAAATCCATTGTTAGTAAACTTCCACATTGAAGCAAAAAAATCTAACTTTCCATCATTATCAAAATCTCCCCAAGTATCTGCACTTCCGTGAACAGCATAATAAGGATCAATTCCATAGCATCCTCCTTGAGAAGGGGGCTTGGTAAAGTCACAATTTAAGTATTCATTATTTTCATTAATAGAATAAAATGTCAAAGACTTGTATTCATCAAAAGTCAAATATCTATAAAAGTATTTTTGTTTATGAAATGAAGATGTAGTTTCATTCAAAGAAGAATATCTTTCATAATTTGGCATTTTGATTTCAAATATTGCTCGAAGGGTAGAATTACCATTTAAAGTTAAATTAAGACTAAAAGAATCACTATCACTACCTTCCC
>JAYPSX010000301.1:0-1671 GCA_038133315.1 Hyphomicrobiales bacterium | reverse complement strand
ATAGCCAAGATGTGTATCATAATTTCCAACACCACCACTAATACCAAATGTATCCAGCAATTCAAATCCAGGTATCACACCGGTAAAATAATCAATGAATGTGTTACGATTTGTGCTACTCATATGCGAACAATCCATGCTCGATGCTGCATCAATATATGCAGTCTTTGATGGCTTCGCCGTAATCAATAGATTTGTCATGATTTCCGGAACAACAAGAACAGATGAAGTTCCTGTATCATAATTCAATCCATTGTTTAGTAGATTGTATGATTGAATGCCATTTGTTGATGAATTAATCCAATAATCCCAGGGAGCAGTTTCAAATGAATTCATGCTATACATGATTTCAACCCAAGCTTTGTTATTATAGAAACCAACTTTCATTGGACGATTTGAAACACCACCCCAGTTAACGGAATGAATTCCCTCTGTTGTTCCATAGATAGATTGCAATGAGCCTGGTTGATAACTTGAATTTGTCCAACGACCAAGTGCAGCATTATAAATCATTTGATCTCCATCCGTTAATGTAGAGATCGATACGTCATTCAAATTATTCAATTCAGTAAATTTATTTGCAACTGTCGCCCATTTAATTTCGTATTTTTCGGCCATAGTCTTTATCTAATTTATTGTGATGATTTTTCGGAGTTGACATATTCTTGTGCTTCTTTTTCTGCTCGTTGTTTTGCGGCACGAAACGCTTGAATTACTTCCTCATTTTGTTTGTTCCATTTGTTTTCATACAGTCTTAATGACTGGCGAATATCAAGCATTGGATTATCCATGCTTTTAGGATTCTTATCTGTTTTCTGAATAAACATTTCATCAAGAGCAAAGATGATTGTTTCTGGTGTAATTTGAGTTTCCGGTCCTTTTGAAAGAAAAACAGTTAAATTATCAGCCTTTTCTTTGATCGCAATTCTCATACAATCATTGATGACTTGTTTGGTATGTCCTGTGCGGTAAAAGTCTCTAACCGTATGTGGTTCTAATTTTGCTAATATTTTTAGAACTTCTCCATCTATTATAATACTTCGGTTTCTTAATTTTTCAAAGAAACGCCACAAACTAACACTTTCTTGTCCTTGAAGAACACCACCCTGCTCAACTTTCTGAAGGAATTTAGCTTTACCCTCATCTGTTTTTTCTTGCTGATAGCTTACAATAGCTGGTTTCTTATCTTCATATGTTTTGTTCTCAATAATCTCAAGAACTTTGTATCCTCTTCTTGCCAAGAAAACTGCTTGCATTGGTTCGGCAGGATGAATCACTCTCTTGCCACTTCGATCTGCAATCGAATCATAACCAATATTTGCCAATAAAACTGCCCAGGCATTTGCAAATGGATTTGTTTTGCCTTTTTCTTTCTTATCACCAGATGGTTCGAAGATATTTGCGGCAGTCATCTCTTCTTTATTGCCTTTCATCTCTTGAACTTTAGTGAACACCTTGTTCAATAATTTAGTTGGAACTTTTCTTGGTGTATTCGGATTATAATTTTTCTCAAGGTCTTCTTTTTTGCCTTTTATTATCCATCCCGACCCTCTCGGCAGTTCACCAAGTTTAAAAGTTCTCTCACTCACTTCTTCCTTTTCATCACTAATAATCTTTCCAGTAAGTTTCTTTTCTTGATGTGCTAAAGCAATCAGTGCTGAACACAATCTT
>JAYPSX010000300.1:0-1677 GCA_038133315.1 Hyphomicrobiales bacterium | reverse complement strand
TATAATGCCGTTAACTTTATTAGATCATGTAAATGAACTATGCCTTGTGGTTTGTTATCTTGAGTAACAAATAAACAAGTTATTTTCTTCGAGTTCATTAAACTAACCGCATCAGTTACAGACTTTGTCTTTTCTATAGTAATGGGACCATAAGTCATTATATCACTTGCTGGCTTGTTTAGTATATTTTGGTTGATTGATCTTCTAAGATCTCCATCAGTAATGATACCAGTTAGTATTCCTTTTTCATCAGTCAATCCAATACAACCAAAGCGTTTATTTGTCATTACGAGGATTATTTCATCAATGTTTGTGTTCTGACTTGCCAAGGGAATATTTTCACCAACGTGCATGACGTCCTCAATATTCAATAAATTAGCTCCGATTTTTCCTGAGGGATGAAGTAATTTAAATTCTGACTCTGAAAATTTCTTGGTGTGCATCAAACCGATAGCAATTAAGTCACCAATGATTAGTTGCAATGTAGTTGATGTTGTAGGGACTAGATTGATCGGTCCAGCTTCGTTGTATTTAGGTAATACAATTGCAATGTCTGAATTAGAAGCAATAAAACTCTGCTCATTTCCTGTAATAGATACAATGGGGATATTAATTTTTTTTGCATAAGTGATTATATTGTTAAATTCAGCAGTCTCACCAGAGTTTGATAAGATCATCAAAATATCACTATTCTTTAATATTCCAATATCACCATGATTAGCCTCACTCGCATGCAAAAAAATTGAGGGTGTGCCAGTTGAGCTTAGTGTTGCAGAAATCTTATTACATATGTGCCCACTCTTCCCAAGGCCACAAATTATAACATTACCTTTAATAGGGGTAATTAATTTAATAGCCCTGATTATTTCATCTCCTAGTTTTTTTGTAATTTCCGATGCTATTTTTTCAATAGAGTTAAGTTCGGTATTAATACTATTAAGAAGCAAATTTCTAAGATTTTTTGTCATCTGTTCTCAGTCATTGAATTGTTAATGCAAACTGCATATTGAGTATCAATATATGATAGAAAATAGGGTTTATAAAATAGTTTTTTAACTTTGATAAGTTATTGAATTATAATTTATGCCTGTTATTCTAATTTTATGTCAAAAATTAAATTAATGCCACCTGCGCCAGTAGTATCACTCTCCAGTAAAATTTCGGATGATGTGAAAACAACTACTTGTTACATGTGCGCTTGTAGATGTGGGATTAAGGTGCATTTGAGTGATGGAAAAATTAGATATATCGAGGGTAATCCTGATCATCCAGTAAATGGGGGCGTATTATGTGCTAAGGGTTCTGCAGGAATTATGCATCAAAATTCTCCAGGAAAATTAACAAAACCTCTGAAGCGTGTTGGCGAGAGAGGCAAGGGTGAGTTTGTAGAAATTGAATGGGATGAGGCCTTAGAAATAGCGACTGATTGGTTGGAAGCCGTAAAAAATTCTGATCCCAAAAAGCTTGCTTTTTTTACTGGGCGTGATCAAAGCCAGTCATTTACAGGGTGGTGGGCTGCCAAATTTGGCACGCCAAATTATGCTGCACATGGTGGCTTTTGCTCTGTAAATATGGCGGCTGCTGGTCTCTATTCAATTGGTGGAAGCTTCTGGGAATTTGGAGAACCTGATTTTGAAAATACAAAATTATTTATAATGTTTGGAGTCGCTGAGGATC
>JAYPSX010000299.1:0-1689 GCA_038133315.1 Hyphomicrobiales bacterium | reverse complement strand
GAGTTATTTGACTCAAGTTCAAAAGTTTCATAAGTTAACGAATTTTTAATAAAAAATAAAATTAATAACTATTTTAATTTTGAATATTAGGATCTTTATAAATCTTTTGATTATTCGCCATGTCAAAGAAAAATAAGATTTTTTATTAGCACCAAAATGTTTCCAAACTTGCCAATTTGATTGATAAACTATTCCAAGATAATCTTTTGCTAAAATTTTATTTGTATAGCCAAGTAAATTATCAATCCATAGTTGATTCTCATAATGATAATGCCGAAATAATTGCTCTCTGGGGTAAATTGGAATCGCTTGATATGCAATTAGAGACTCTCCATACCATGTAAACTCTGAACCACAATATAAAATAGCATCTAGAAAATTTTTATTTTTTTGAGTCAAGTAATTTTCATCAAATGATTTCCAAACTTTTGCACTCCATAAAAAAGGGGCATAACCAAAATCATACGTAACTCCTTTTCTATTAAATGTAGATTTAATAGGTTCACGATCCTCTATAAAATAATCACGAGTTCGTTTAGGCCCAAATTTTCTTGTAACTTGTAATAAATCTCTACCCTCATGAATAATCGAATATGGAATATCATTTTTTGCAATAAAATCGGTAGTATTGAAATCACGAATAAATACGCAGTCAGCATCTAAAACCAAATAATTTTCAGATTTACCTAGTCGCCAGAACTCTGATTTAATAACCTGTTGTCTAATTGAGCCAGACACCTCATATAATTTAGTTATATCTAACTTTGGATTTGATCGAAGTATTTCTTTTTCATCAAAAACAACAACGTCAAATAATTTAAGTTTTTCTTGAAAAAGGCTAACCTCATTTTCAGGAACTGAAATATAAAATGGTATTTTTGCGACATTATGCTTTTCTACACTTTTAACAAGGCGAATGGCTCTAACCAAGTCCCGTGAAAAGGTACAACAATATAAAACAATATTATTAATAGATTTGGGATTCATATTTATCATTCATAATAAAATTATAAAACTTCTTTCAAAATTTTATCAACTGAATTTTTTACGCTAATTGCAGGGGTATTTTGAAAATGTAAAGTTTGACTATGCCATTGGAAATATATTTTTTTTAAACTATTAATTATTGACTGATCGTCCTGAACATTACTAATATATGAATTTCGTTTTGTAAGTAAACTTTGTAATTGCGTATTATTATAAATTAAACCCCAGATAGGTCGATTAGTCCAAAAATAATCATATACTTTTGAAGGAATATACTCTCTGCACCATTCAGTAGAACCATGTAATAATAATAAAACATCAGATTTTTGCATTTTTAAAGCAATCTGTTCTCTTCCAGTTAATCCAGTTACAGGATCATATTCAAGACGTCCATATTCAATCACATTTTCGGAATATTGAGATTTCGAAAGCCAATGTCTGCTGTTTTTATCTAACCGTCCACCAAAAATATTAAATCGTATATATTTTTTAGCTTGAGGATATGCATTGAAAAACTTAGACAATATCTTTAATATGTCCATTAGCGATCTATCATTAGTCAGGGAACCGAAGTGGTTTATATTTAAATATTTTCCATATTTGTAATTGGCTGATGCTAAAAGTTCATCAATGTTTGGAGGATTTGCACCTGGAGTAATGATCATTGCTTTTGCACTACCAGGGGTACCTAAATTTGGATTG
>JAYPSX010000298.1:0-1695 GCA_038133315.1 Hyphomicrobiales bacterium | reverse complement strand
ATCATGAACTATGCATACTAACTGAATGGGACGAATTTAAGGAATATGATTATTTCAAAATATACAATAATATGCATAAACCTTGTTTTATTTTTGATGGTAGGAAAATATTAAATAAAAATGAATTAAAGAAAATAGGTTTTAATTCTTATGAAATAGGATTATAATAAAATTTTAAAAAAAAAAAATATATTAAATATAAAGTAAAAGATATCAAATTAGCTGATTGGGGGAGAAAAGAAATTAAATTAGCTGAAGCTGAAATGCCAGGTTTAATGGCTTTGAGAAAAGAATATAAAAGTATAAAACCTCTAAAGGGAGCACGAATTGCAGGTTGTTTACATATGACAATACAAACAGCTGTCTTAATTGAAACATTGATTGAACTTGGAGCCGAGGTAACATGGAGTTCATGTAACATTTTTTCAACTCAGGATCATGCAGCAGCTGCAATAGCTGCTAAAGGAATTTCAGTTTATGCATGGAAAGGAATGAATGAGGAAGAATTTAATTGGTGTATTGAGCAGACACTTTTTTTTGGAGAGGATAGAAAACCATTAAATATGATTCTTGATGATGGTGGAGATTTAACAAATTTAGTTTTAGATAATTATCCTGAACTTGTTAAAGGAATTAAGGGACTTTCAGAAGAAACTACAACAGGTGTACATCGTTTGTATGAAAGAATGAAAAACGGAAAATTACCTCTACCAGCAATAAATGTTAATGATTCAGTAACCAAGTCAAAATTTGATAATAAATATGGGTGTTCTGAAAGTGCAGTTGATGCGGTTAGAAGAGCTACTGATGTAATGATGGCTGGTAAAAGAGTTTTAGTTATTGGTTATGGTGATGTTGGTAAAGGTACTGCATTATCTTTTAAGGGAGCTGGATCAATTGTCACGATTTCGGAAATTGATCCTATTTGTGCTCTTCAAGCATCAATGGATGGTTATGAGGTTAAAAAAATTAAAACTGTTATAAAAACTAGTGATATAATTGTTACAGCTACTGGAAATAAAGATATTATTACAAAAACTTATTTTAAGTTAATGAAAGATAAAGCTATAGTATGTAATATTGGACATTTTGATAATGAAATTGATATGGCATGGCTTAATGAGAACTATGGTCATACAAAATCACAAATCAAACCTCAAGTTGATTTATACAATATTGAAGGAAATGATATTATTATTTTAGCCGAGGGCAGATTAGTAAATTTAGGTTGTGCAACTGGACATCCAAGTTTTGTTATGAGTAATTCATTTACAAATCAAACTCTTGCTCAATTAGAATTGTGGAAACACAGTAGTAATTATGAAAATAAAGTTTACATGTTGCCCAAGTATCTAGATGAAAAAGTTGCAAAGCTACATTTAGAAAAGTTAGGTGTTGAATTAGAGGAATTAAATGAAGATCAGGCAAATTATATAGGAGTTAATGTAGAAGGACCATATAAACCAGATTATTATAGATATTAATTATGAGTTATTTTTTTACATCGGAATCTGTCAGTGAAGGACATCCAGACAAGGTTGCAGATCAAATTAGTGATGCATTACTAGATAATTTTATTGTTTTTGACAAAGAAAGTAAAGTTGCTTGTGAAACTTTGACTACAACAGACTTAGTTGTTCTTGCGGGGGAAGTTAAGTCTAAGGCATCGTTGGATTATTTCAGAATAGCTAGAAA
>JAYPSX010000297.1:0-1695 GCA_038133315.1 Hyphomicrobiales bacterium | reverse complement strand
GGAGAAAATGATAACCTCATGGTATCAAAACTAGAGGCCAATAGTGATGCGATTGGAGTCTTTGGTTTTAGTTTCTTAGATCAAAATTCCGATACAATAAAAGGAGCAGTCATCAACAACATTGAACCAACTTTCGAAAACATTGCTGATGGCTCATATGGTATCTCACGATCCTTATATTTCTATGTTAAACACGCTCACATAGACGTTGTTCCTGGGATCAAAGAATATACTAAAGAATTTACCTCTGAAGATTCCTATGGTGAGGATGGTTATCTTGTTGACAAAGGACTAATACCTCTACCAGAAGATGAAAGAGTAACATATCGTAAAGCTGCAACTGATATGCCTAAACTAATCATGTAATAGTTAGTATCAGTTCAGTTATCTTGAGGTCTTCGAGTTTATATACATCGAAGACCTCATTTGTGTTTGAATTGGATAATTGGAAGAAATGCTTAATTTTTATATATTAACATTGTTATTTTTGAGTTTTGCTTCATATTTTTATGGCAAGAAAACTATACAAAAGAAAACAATAGTTACTCAAGTTTCTCAGCATTCACGAGATACTTATCACGGTTTTTACCTTGCATTATATTTACTTATACCATCTGCAATCTTAATACTCATTTGGGTGATGATTTCACCCAATATTATTCATTCATTACTTGAACAAAAAATACAAAATGCAATACTGATCGAAGATAGTAGTCAAATTGGAGTATTAAGATCCCAAGTGATATCCATATCTGAAGGTATCATAAACACTGACAACCAAGATATACAATCCCTTGTCGCTTATTATAACGACATCTCTCAATTGAGTATTAATCTAATTTTGGTTGTAAGTTCTTTTTCATCACTGTTTTTGTTTTTTTATGCTTACAGAAAAATAAACACCAGGTTTAATGCAAGAACTAAAGTCGAAAATATTATAAAGAACACAATGATTGTAGCTTCATTAGTTGCAATTCTAACAACATTAGGGATTGTTTTATCTTTAATAATTGAGACAATCGAATTTTTCAAAATAATTAAAGTTTCAGACTTTTTGTTTGGACTGCAATGGAGTCCTCAAATCGCCCTGCGTGAAGATCAAGTAGCCAATGAGGGTCTTTTTGGTGCTATTCCGTTATTCTTAGGCACAATACTCATTACATTAATTGCAATGTGTGTAGCTATTCCTATTGGGTTATTATCTGCGATATATTTATCAGAATATTCAAATCCAAGAATTAGGGCTGTAGCAAAACCTATGCTAGAAATTTTAGCAGGTATTCCAACCGTTGTTTATGGATTTTTTGGAGCCTTAACTGTAGCACCATTTCTTAGGGATAATGGAGCAACATTTGGACTTAGTTTATCTTCTGAATCTGCTTTGGCAGCAGGTATTGTAATGGGGATCATGATAATACCACTAATTTCATCTCTATCCGATGATGTTATAAATGCTGTTCCACAAAGTCTACGTGAGGGGTCAGCAGCTCTAGGATCAACTCAGTCTGAGACTGTAAAGAAAGTGATACTTCCAGCTGCACTGCCTGGTATTATGAGTGCTATTTTATTGGCATTATCACGTGCTATTGGTGAAACAATGATTGTAGTTATGGCGGCTGGTGTCGCCGCTAATCTTACATTTAACCCTTTTGAGTCTGTTACAGCAGTGACAGTTCAAATTGTTGTTTTACTAGT
>JAYPSX010000296.1:0-1699 GCA_038133315.1 Hyphomicrobiales bacterium | reverse complement strand
GATGTTAGCCAAAGGTGAATTAAAGGTGCCAGCAATTAATGTGAATGATTCAATCACTAAATCAAAAAATGATAATAAGTATGGTTGTCGTCATGGACTGGATGATGCTATCAAGCGCGGCACAGATATGCTCTTGTCAGGCAAGAAAGCTTTAGTTATTGGTTATGGTGATGTTGGTAAAGGTTCTGCAGAGTCATTAATGCAGCAAAAAATGATTGTAGACGTCACTGAAGTTGATCCAATCTGCGCAATGCAGGCTTGCTTTGATGGTTTTTCAGTAGTCTCAGCCTATAAGAATGGTGAAGTTTCAAATGATGGTACAAATTTAGATAAAGATTTGCTAATTAAATATGATCTTGTTGTCACAACAACTGGCAACATTAATGTATTAGATAGATACATGTTGGATGCTTTAAAATCTGGATGTGTAATATGCAATATTGGACATTTTGATAATGAAATTGATGTTAGCTATCTTAGAACACTTGAGTGGTTTGAAGTAAAACCCGGTGTTCATAAAGTGATAAGAGACAAGAATAGCTACTTACTGCTTCTCGGAGAAGGTCGTCTGGTAAATTTAGCGTTGGCCACAGGGCATCCAAGTCGAGTAATGGATGGTTCATTTTGTAATCAGGTCCTTGCTCAAATATTGCTTTTTAAAGAAGCTTTTGCAAATAAAAAAGAAGAAGACAAAGAAGTCAATGTAAATGTTCTTCCAAAAAAACTTGATGAAGAGGTTGCATTGCTAATGGTTAATGGTTTTGGGGGAACATTAACAAAATTAACAAAACAGCAACAAGATTATATTTCCGTTAATGCGGATGGACCATTTAAAGCTGATTCTTATAGCTATTAGTTTAGAATACAGCATATTGGCTGAGTGGCAAAGTGGTCATGCAGCGGACTGCAACTCCATTAACATCGGTTAGATTCCGTTCTCAGCCTCTAGCTTATAAAGATATTGTTTAAAGGCCCCCTTAGGTTTTATATGGGCATGTTTTTCATAAGTTAGCTAGTCTTTAGTAAAGTATGCTATGAGATTAAATGTTGATTTAAATTCATCAATATCTAAGTGAAAATTAATAATAAAATTAGATTAAAGCATGATGAGCTTGATTCAAGGAAATTAGAGCAAAATATATCTTTTGATGATAAAATCTGACCATCTTATTGATATGTAAATATTATGGACGCATATTTAGACATTTTAAATAGAAATAAAAACTTATTTAGTGAAGATATAGCTTCCCTTGACAAAGAGCTAAGAGAAATAATTGCTGGATCAAGCTTTCTTGTAATTGGAGGTTCTGGATCAATTGGTCAAGCTACAGTGCTTGAAATATTTAAGAGATGCCCCGCTAAATTACATGTAATTGATATAAGTGAAAATAATCTAGTTGAACTCGTCAGAAATTTAAGAAGTTCAGAAGGTTATATAACAGGAGAATTTAAGACCTTTTGTCTTGATATTGGTTCACCTGAGTATGATTCTTTTATTAAATTTAATGAACGATATGATTACATTTTAAACCTTTCAGCTCTAAAACATGTGAGAAGCGAAAAAGATCCGTTTACTCTTATGAGATTGGTTCAAGTTAATATTCTTAATACTGAAAAAACATTAAAACAGTCAATTGAAAGTGGTGTTGAAAAATATTTTGCTGTTTCAACTGATAAAGCGGCTAATCCTGTAAATATG
>JAYPSX010000295.1:0-1701 GCA_038133315.1 Hyphomicrobiales bacterium | reverse complement strand
TTATCCAATGGATTATCACATCCAATAAAAAGAAGAATTAGTAATAAATATCTTTTCATTTCTCTCTTGGTAGCTTTTTAATTAGGTAAAGGAATCCAAGTATTTTTTTTAGCAGTCAAAAAGAAATCATCAGTATCCCTAACCATAATAGAACCTGTTTTAGTATCTATAATCCAAGCTGCTCTCGTACTTACTTGTTGAAATTGATATCTTCCAACTTCATTTTCTTGAACAGGAGTTGTAGTATTCGTATTTGTATTGGTATTTGTATTGGTATTTGTATTAGTATTAGTGTTAGTGTTTGTATTAGTGTTTGTATTATTGTCAACTACCACACTATTATTGTTATTTGGAATGATTACATCGTCATCTTCAGATAAAGCTGATGAACAAGCAATTGCGATTACTGTAAAAACTCCAATTAAAGCGAATGTATTTATAACTTGATTTCTCATAACTTAAAAATTTTAATTAATACTATTAAGTTATCATTTATTCATTTGAAAATCAATATATCTAATTACAATAAAGGCATATCCTCTTCTTTCAATTCAGGAATTTCTAATCCTCTTAAATAAGTCAAACTAACATTTATAGAAGAGTGTCCCATAGCTTTTTGAAGTTTAGTAATTGAACCTGTTCTTTTGAATATTTCAATAGCTCCAGTATGTCTAAATGAGTATAAAGTTTGTCCTTTTTTTAGATGTTTAGAGGTGGACTTAAATCTACCCCAAAGAGTGCAAAAATAATGTGGGTTTGGAGGTGTTTCAGAATTAGTAAAAATGTTATGGCTTGGATTACTTCTTTTAAGTTTTGCCCTAATATATTCTGGAACAGGAACAATTCTATTTCTTCCTGACTTGTTGTCTTTACCAGACAAGTTTATAAATTTTAAGTCATCAGAAAAGCTCTCCCAAGACAGTTGTCTAATTTCCCTGTGGGGTCTTAATAGACATCCATATGTCATTAAACAGCATAGGTATAAATTGAAACTATATTGCTCGAGTTCATTAAGTAGTATTTTAATTTTCCTTATTGGCTTATGCAATCTTGCCTTCTCTTTCTTACTTGAGACTTTCAATAATGGATTACTTTTTAACCCGAGTTTAACAGCATCATTTAATAACACACTCATATGTCTTCTAACGGTATTATAGGTTGTTTTACAGTTATGTTTTTCAAGAAGAACACCTATGTTCTCAACACTATTATTTGGCTTTAAAAGATGCTCCACAATGCTTCTATACACCCCCTTAAACATCTTTTTGTAAACTACAGAATAATCCTTTTGAAGCTTATTGTTATATGCTTGAGTTATGTATTCAATCTCTCGGTATTCTCCACAAATTAACTTATTGCTCTTAAACGCAGTAAGTCGTCCCCCTTTGCTTATGTGGTTGTAAACTTTGTAAGCAAGTATATTTCCCATTTCTAATCTTTTCTGTTCTGGAAAACTATTTGGATTAAAATCCCCTCCAATTCTTTTGGAGTTATAAAGCCTGTAACGCTTTTTATATAGATAAAATGATACAAATACTTTGTTCTTTGCATCAACTTGTACTGTTGGATAATTTATTTCACTCATTTGGCAATGCACAGACAGTTAAACTTGTTTAATCTGTCTAATGAGCCGTGAAACGGCGAGTTAGTTGGTTAGAGTAGATGACTCATAATCATTTGGTCCCTGGTTCGAGTCCAGGT
>JAYPSX010000294.1:0-1701 GCA_038133315.1 Hyphomicrobiales bacterium | reverse complement strand
TTTTTTTATAGCTTTGATATGAAAGACATTTATACAAGTTTTTTCTTTATGAAGCCCATTATAGATAAGACCAAACCTATTATTATTAATGAGACAACTATTAAAGAAACAATCCATTTTATCATATTAGAGTAGGAGGCAAATTGTGAGTATAATGGTTGTATGGTTTCTGTTATGAGATAATTATTGGAAATTATAGCAAGATTTAAATTTTCCATCCAATCAAACAAAACTTGAGCAAATGGTAATAAATTAAAAGTCCTGAGTTTGTCCTGGAATGGTCTATATAAGTACGATAGCCATAGGGTATACATTGTTCCATATAAAACACCAAATAAACTATCCCATATGAGATTGAAATTGATATATGACTGGATCATTTCATTTGTTCGAGCAGATAAGTATCTAAGGATTTCGGTCTCTCCAAATCCAAAAGTTGTGCCCAGTGACTTCGGCATTCCACCGGTAATATCAAAAGGGACAGATTTGGCAACTAGAACATTAAGGAGATAAGTGATAAATATTATAGTTGATAGAATAGCAAGAATGAATGATGATTTATCATAGAAAAATTTAGATATTTTACTCATTTTGTTACTCCAAAGATATTTTATTAAAAAGTTATCATTTTGTATATCATAAGATAATAATCAACTTTATTGAATGTCTCTAGCGTTTGAATATTGAGTGATATTAAAAACAAATAGATAAAGAAATTAAATAATGCACTAAAATCAACTATGAAGTGTTTGAATTTAGTTTTGTGATTGTAAAAATAATAATTAATTGTGGCTAGAATCAAAATTGTAGCAATTAATGCCCACATACATCTTAATACGCAATAAATTAGGCAAATAGATATCAATACAATAATTAGATATCTGAACTGTTCGTTATACGTGTTTATGAAAAAATTATTGATGGAATATATAAACAGATAGATAATAATTGCATCACGAATACATGTAAAAATATGTCTTTTACTAAAAGATGGCATCATTGATTTAGATACCCTTTCCTCATTGGCATTGCGTCAATTATATAAAATAAATTATCAATAATATCAGTACTTTGTGAGTATTTTTTGATAGATCCGTCTAGCCCAATTAGATAAAGTCCGTACCCATTTTTATTGATTGTAAATGCTAAATTTCCTGCAACTTTACTATCATATATTTCTATATATTTAAGTTTTCTCTCTTCAATATCTTTGGAATTTTTTTTAAAAAAATCATTTATATATTTCTGGATGTTTTGGTGTTGTTCAGAGTTATCACGATAGTGAACGAGAAGTCTTTTGTCCCATTTATATTTATCAAACATGAGAAATTATAAGTTACAAATTTAGAATTTAACTGTTATAAATATATCAGAAACGAAAGGATATTAATATGATTAATGCTGTGATGATCGGACTTGGATGGTGGGGTAAACATTCAATTGACTCAGTAAAAGGAAAAAGTGAAAAAATCAATATAATAGGTGCATGTTCAAGAAACACAGATCAACATACTGAATATCTGAATAAAAATGAGTTAAAGATTTATAATAATTATGAAGATGTTTTGAAAGATGATGCAGTTGACGCTGTAATACTTACAACACCTCATTCAATGCATACTGAACAAATTCTATCAGCGGCAAATCATAACAAACATGTGTTTGTTGAGAAACCAATGACACTGACAAAAGATGATGCAA
>JAYPSX010000293.1:0-1712 GCA_038133315.1 Hyphomicrobiales bacterium | reverse complement strand
AATTCATTGCATATTCATCTGCAGGAATAAACCGAGTTTCGATTGGTGTTCAGTCTTTAAACGATGTTGACCTAAAAAGATTGGGTAGAAATCATACAGCCAAAGAAGCTATAAAGGCAGTTGATATTGCTTTTAATAATTTTAACTCCGTATCTATAGATTTAATATACTGTAGACCGGGACAAAAAGAGGAAGATTGGGAAAAAGAGCTCCATAAAGCATTGAGTTTATCTACTCAACACCTGTCACTTTACCAACTAACTATTGAACCAAACACAAGCTATGAAATTTTGTTCAAAGCAGGAAAATTAAAACTACCTGACGAAAATACCTCAGCCAAGTTATATCAAATGACTGAAGATATTTGTGAAAAATTTGATTTACATAAATACGAAATATCAAATTTCGCAAAAAATGGCCACCAGTGTTACCATAATTTGAATTATTGGCATAGTGGTGAGTGGATTGGAATCGGACCAGGAGCGCACTCCAGAATTATAAAAAATATGAAAAGAACAGCCATTATTAATGAGTATGACCCCCAAAAATGGTCAAATATGATAATAAAAAATGGAAATTCCTCAATTGAAGAAGAAATTTTAACAATTGAGCAAAATTGCGATGAATACTTATTAATGTCTATGCGAACCTCTCAAGGAATGAAAATAAAAAAATATAATTCTTTGGGTGGAAAACTCGACAAAGTTAAGATTGATCAGTTTATTAATGATGGTTTTCTTGAAATAAATAACCATGGTGAAAGCATTAATATTACTCGAAAAGGAGCAATGTTAAGTGATATGATCATCGCAAATATAGCATCATAAAAACTAAAAAATGAAAGACGAATACAAAAAGATGCAAAATAAGATCGACGCAGGTTTATACTTAGTTGCAACTCCAATTGGAAATCTAGAAGATATTACTCTTAGAGCACTACGTATTTTGAATTATGTAGATAAAATTTATTGTGAAGATACAAGAGTAACGAAAAAATTATTAAGTCATTATAAAATTGAAAAAAAACTATACAAATATAATGATTACAGCAATCAAGATGACAGAAAAATAATATTAAGAGACATCTTGAATGGGTTAAGTGTTGCAATATTATCAGATGCCGGAACACCTCTCATTTCTGATCCAGGATATAAACTTGTTAGAATGTTAAGGGATAGTGATATTAATATTACCTCTATACCAGGTCCCTCAGCTTTAACTTCATCAGCAGTTCTCTCTGGACTACCTACAGATAAAATATATTTCATAGGCTTTTTACCAAATACTATGTCAAAAAGAAAAATTGAACTTGAAAAAGTAAAAACATTAAACACTACTGTTGTGATATTTGAAAATTCAAAAAAATTATCTAAGACATTAGATGAAATTAAAAATATTTATGGAAGCATTGATATTACAATTGCGAGAGAATTGACGAAGATTTTCGAGGAAGTAATAAGCGCTAAAATAGATGAAATAATCAAGATAAGTTCTGAAAATAAAATTAGAGGAGAGATTGTTATTCTATTTAACACTTCTCAATTTAATTATATTATTGATGATGATGAAATTGAGGCTGAAATTAGAAAATTAATAAATGATTTGCCACTAAAACAAATTACAAATATTATTCATACAAAACATAATCTACCCAAAAAGAGAATTTATGACCTTTGTCTTAAATTAAAAAATAATAATAAATATTAGATAAC
>JAYPSX010000292.1:0-1715 GCA_038133315.1 Hyphomicrobiales bacterium | reverse complement strand
TATTAAAAGACGGAACTTCTATTGATGAAATACATAATATTTCTTCAAAAATAGAAGATGGTAGTTTCTCTATTTGGGATGATTTAATTCATGGTTATGGTGGTGGATATTTAGATCCAGTAATTGGTACAAAAAGCAGACCAGCTAGTCATTATGATAGTTTTGTATTCAAAGAAAATATGTTGGTAGTTATACAACCGAATGTTATTACTAATGATCATAAAGCTGGGATCCAAACAGGTGAGTTAGTCCATATTCAAAAAGACAAAGCTGTTCGTATGCATAGTTTTACCCGTGGGTACATTCAGCTGTAATTTGTCTCATTTAAATATCTAGATTTGTAACTCTGAGAGCATTTTCTTGAATAAATTCACGACGTGGTTCAACCTCATCACCCATTAAGCGTGCAAATAGGTCACTAGCTTCATCTGCTACTTGAACTTTTACTTGAAGAAGCGTTCGCATATCAGGATCTAGTGTTGTTTCCCATAATTGTTCTGGATTCATTTCTCCCAATCCTTTGTATCTTTGAATTGAAGCACCTTTCCTACCATTTTGCAGCACTTTTTCAAATAGTTCTGAGGGAGTATAAATACTTTGCTCAGTATCTTTAAATTTTAGCACTCCAGGTTTTAAATAAACCTCTTGAAGTTTTGCAGATAAATCATTTAATGCAATTGCATCAGATGAATACATGAATTGTTTATCAATTACATAACTCTCTTTGACGCCTCTATTTTCTCTTTCAAATATTAGATCATTAGTTTCATTAGTGCGCCCCAACCAATTATTATTACCATTTGCATTTTGATGACTATTCAATCTCTTCGCAATGTATTTCGCAGTTTCTTCAGCGTATTGTTTATTATCATACAATGAATGATCTAATGCCCCAGCTATTGAACATTCTTCAATAATAAATTTTGGATATTTAGCGCTAATTTGGTTTAATATACCGTTCACAAAACTGGCGACTTTCAAAATTTGTTTAAGATCATTTGAACTATGCTCAGCACCAGAACCACTCTGATAAATCGCATTCTCTAAACCAGACTCAATTAAATATTCATCTAATTCTTTGTGAATCTTTATGTACCGTTCGGATCTATTTTTACTGACCCTATATAAAGGTGGTTGGGCTATATATAAATAGCCACCATCAATGAGCGGTCTCATCCATCGGTAGAAGAATGTAAGCAGCAGAGTTCTTATATGAGCTCCATCAACATCAGCATCTGTCATTATTATAATTTTATGATATTTGAGTTTTTCAATATCAAATTCATCCTTGCCGATACCTGTACCTAATGCTGTTATTAGAGTTCCTATTTCATTTGAAGACAACATCCTATCAAATCTAGCTCTTTCAACATTAAGAATTTTACCCCTTAATGGCAAAACAGCTTGGCAATCTCTGTTTCTTCCTTGCTTAGCTGAGCCTCCCGCAGAGTCACCCTCTACAATAAAAAGTTCAGATTTTGATGGATCCCTCTCAATACAATCAGCAAGTTTACCGGGTAAATTTGATATATCTAATGCCCCCTTTCTTCTCGTGAGCTCTCGTGCTTTTCTTGCTGCCTCTCTTGCAACAGCTGCCTCAATTATTTTCGATATAACAATCTTCGCTTCGCTAGGATGTTCTTCAAACCAACTACCCAGAACATCATTTACGCAACTCTCAACTATGGGTCTTATTTCTGATGAAACCAATTTAT
>JAYPSX010000291.1:0-1731 GCA_038133315.1 Hyphomicrobiales bacterium | reverse complement strand
AAGAAGCAGCTCATCAGCATAATAGAATTGTATCTGTTAGAGGTGATATGACAGGAAAGAAAATCATGGAGACCCTCACTCAGATAGTAAAAAAATCTGATCACATTCGTGTTATTGAAGGATATAATGCCACGGAGCTTCATCAAATTGATGGAAAAATTCAAGGCATCAGTATACAAAAAGACAATAAAGTAGAGTTGATTAATTCAAATTGTATTGTATTAGCAACTGGAGGAATTGGCCAACTTTATAAAATAACAACCAACTCAAAAGAAGCACTTGGTGATGGAGTAGGAATGGCAGCACGAGCTGGAGCTGTTTTGTCCGACATGGAATTTGTTCAATTCCATCCTACTGCTTTTGATATTGGCATTGATCCAGCGCCCCTTGCAACTGAAGCTCTACGTGGTGAAGGGGCATTAATAGTTAATACAAAAGATGAAAGATTTATCTACAATAGTCATAAAGATGGTGAACTAGCACCACGTGACATTGTTTCAAGGTCAATCTTTCAAGAGCAACAAAAAGGTCAAAAAGTTTTCCTAGATTGTAGAGGGGATTTAGGTAACAGGATGATTAACGATTTTCCAACTGTTTACCAATTATGCAGAAATTCAGGAATAAATCCTAGTGAAGATAAGATTCCTATTTCACCTGCCGCTCACTACCATATGGGTGGTATATTAACTGATGAGAATGGAAAGACAAATATTGAGGGACTCTATGCTTGCGGTGAAAATGCATGTAGTGGTGTGCATGGAGCAAACAGACTTGCATCAAACTCACTCCTAGAAGCTATTGTATTTGGGGATATAATTTCAAAACATATAAAAGAAAATATGAATAAATCAATACCATATAAAGAAGTTAGAATTGATATCTCTAAGTCTAAGTCATTATCACAATTAAAACTTCAAGAATTGAGATCCATTATGACTGAATTTGTTGGAGTAGAAAGAGATCAAGAGGGATTAGAAAAAGCCTATAGTTTAGTTAAAGATATTTATACTAAATATACTATAAATGGATTTATAAATAACAGTTTGATAACTTCGCTATTAATTATACAATCAGCACTTAAAAGAAAAGAACACAGAGGAAGTCATTATCGAAAAGATTTTCCAAAATTAAATAAAAAACTTAACTCCAGAAGTTTTATAACTTATAACGATCTTGAATTATGAACAAAATTATGAATATACCTCATCATATTGTCTCACCACTCATAGATAACGCAATCAATGAGGATTTTGGTTCATTTGGCGACCTTACAAGTATTTCATTTCAAGATTCTGATAAAATACTAACTGCATCCATAACCACAAATCAAGATGGCGTAATTTCTGGTTTGCTATGCGCTGAAATGGTTTTTAATAAAATCGATAAAAGATTGAATTTTAAATCACAAGTTAAAGATGCTGATTTTGTTAAATCTGGAACTGAAATTGCAATAATTCAGGGGAATGCTTATTCCATTCTTGCTGGCGAGAGGACCGCACTAAATTTCTTAGGACATATGTCAGGAATATCATCAGAGACATATAAATTAGTTCAGATGATTTCTGATACAAAGGCATTAATTCTATCAACAAGAAAAACTACACCCGGTCTCCGTGTGCTTGAAAAATACGCCGTTAAATGTGGTGGTGGGCACAACCATAGATTTGGTTTAGACTATGGTATCCTTATTAAGGATAACCATATTAAAGCGGCAGGAAGTATCACTAAGGC
>JAYPSX010000290.1:0-1745 GCA_038133315.1 Hyphomicrobiales bacterium | reverse complement strand
TGTATTAATTGCTCACGCATATTAAGTCTTTTGATAAAGTGATGCGGTATGTCTATGGACGATAACAATGTAAATAAGTGTTCTGATATTCTGTTATTAATTACACCTTTACCTTCAAAAATTTCCATTTTTTCGTTATTGTTTGCTGTAGCATGATCTTTGAAGTGTTGAATAAGCGTCCCTGGTTCTGGACCTTTGTATAGTATCTTTGCTTTGCCTTCATATAATTTATTTTTTTTCATAATTATTATCCAATGATTATTTGCTTGCGAATACTTTGTTAAAAATGTAATCGACATTTTTCAGGTGGTAATCAAGAGAGAATAGATCTGAAATTTCTTCTCTTGTTAGCAACTTAGATATCTCAGGATCAGACTCAATTATTTTTTGAAAATCAGTTTGTTTTTCCCAAGAAATAGCTGCATTCCTCTGAACAAGCTCGTAACTTGCTTCTCTGCTCAAACCTTTTTGAGTTAAAAGTAGTAATATTCTTTGTGAATAAATTAATCCATTTAACTTATTAAGGTTTTCTGCAATATTCTCTTTATTTACACCTATATTTTTGATTACATTGGTGAGCCTCGCTAATGCAAAATCAATCAAGGTTGTTGTATCAGGGGCGATTACCCGTTCTACTGATGAATGTGAAATATCACGCTCATGCCATAGAGCTATATTTTCTAGTGATGGTATAACACTACTTCTAATCAATCTTGAGATACCCGTTAAGTTCTCTGTGAGTACAGGATTTCTTTTATGTGGCATTGCTGAAGAACCTTTTTGTCCTTTTTGAAATTGTTCTGACATTTCATCAACCTCTGTTCGCTGTAAATGCCTTATTTCAGTGGATAGTCTCTCAATTGAGCCTGCAATGATCCCCAGAACAGAAAAGAAATATGCAAATCTATCTCTGGGAATTACCTGAGTTGAAATTGTTTCACTCGATAACCCAAGTTTATTTGCAACATAGTTCTCAACTGATGGGTCTATATTTGCGAATGTACCAACAGCTCCTGATATTGCGCATATTGATATCTCTTTTTCTGCACTTATCATTCTATCTTTTGCTCTTGAAAATTCAGCATATGCTTGAGCAAATTTTAACCCTATTGTAGTAGGTTCTGCGTGAATACCATGGCTTCTTCCGATTGTTGGGAGATATTTATGTTCATGAGCTTTGATAGACAGTTCATTAAGAAGATTATCTAAATTATCAATTATTAATTTAGATGCTCTTTTAAGTTGAATACATAGGCTAGTATCGAGTAAGTCTGAGGATGTCATTCCTTGATGTAAATAACGAGCATTTTTTTCACCTATTGTTTCAGATATGAATGTAAGAAACGCAATTACATCATGTTGGGTTTTCTTTTCAATTTCTGATATTCTTTTCGTGTCAAATTGAATATTTCGAGTTTTTTCTTTTATTTTATCTGTTAATCCTTTCTCAATCAGCCCATTTTTTTCCAATGCTTCGTGTGCGCTTATCTCAATGTCTAACCAAATGGAGAACTTTGTCTGATCAGACCATATGTCTGTCATAATCTTTCTAGAATACCTATCAATCATTTTTTTATTAAATTATTATCGTATGTGTATATCTTAGATATTATATAAAAGTTAGTTTTTTTATATTATTTTTTTTAATTATACAAAAAGAATTCTTGAGTTTTTTATTCAAATAATAATAATGTAACAAGGTTGGAGATTAAATGAAACTTAATGGTGAAAATATAATTCAGGCA
>JAYPSX010000289.1:0-1768 GCA_038133315.1 Hyphomicrobiales bacterium | reverse complement strand
CATTACTAGCAGTATAGGTAAATGAATCTGAGCCATGAAAATTTTCATTTGGAGTGTAACGACCAGAGTAATTATTTTTTGTAAAGTTTCCATTAGAAGGGTTTGATTCAATCGAATATGTTAAAGCAAGACCCTGCGGATCACTACCATTAAATATCACTAGAACTGGAGAGTCTTCATTTGTTGTTAATTGAATATTTGAGACGCTTGGTGGAGAAATTTTACTTTTTGTTGGAGAGTCAGATGAGCAAGTCCAAATAAAGAGGGCAAAAATAATGTATACAACATTCTTCATATTTTATTTTCTTTCCATGATGGATCCATTCCATTCCCAATGTTGAACCGGTCCCTGATTATAGAAATAATTATAATTTCCTTTGTCAGAATTAAAGATATCCATCATTCCATCATTATCGATATCTTGAGCTCTAAAAAATACTAAACAACAATAATCATTGTAGGGATCATCGACAAATTTACTAGTTTGATTTGTATAATTATAATTTCCATCATGCTCCAAAACATGTATTGCATCATTAAAGTTACTATCTGGAATTGCATATCGATAAATCACTTCTTCTTTTCCATCGTTATTTAAGTCTGCAAACGCAGAATCCTCTCCAAAACCACCACAAGGTCCCCAGTCTAAAACATTCATCTGATTTACATTATAATAGTATTGGCTATTTCCCCAAAAAACGATGATGTAGGCGCAATTACCTTCTTCATCACCGAAAGGCGGTCTCGGATTTCCAGAAGTGACAATAAAATCAAGATAACCATCTTTATTAAGGTCGTACAAAACTTCGCTCCCTGAATTATTCTGGCTTTGATCAAAATATTTAGTTGATTCAAAAGTAAAATTTCCTTGCCCATCATTTATTAAAGCATATGATCCTTCATTTCCCCCTCGACGCATAGCTACAATATCCATATTTCCATCATTATTTATATCTCCAATTGATAGGTTATGATAAAATCCAGTTGGCATTTGAGTCATTTTTTTCATTTTGTACCCTTCTTCTGAACTAAGCAATACAGCAATAGTTCCATTTCTTGATTCATGAATATCATGATCAGCATATGCAACGTCAGGTTTTCCATCTCCATTAAAATCGCTGATATTAGCTTCTCGGGGAGTCATATTTGAAGCATTAGGTATAATCAAAGAATTGTCGTAAACAAAATTGGTGTTTGATTGATCATTAATAAATAATTCTACTGGACTTTTTAATGTCATATTATCTCCACCTTGCTTGGAAAATAATATATCTTCAAAACCATCACCGTTGAAATCAGCAATCACAGTTCCAACATCAAGATTGTAATCCACAGGATACCCTACGGTAGGTTCCTCATCAATCGGAAGACCACTGGTTAAATAAATTTGGAAATAATCTAACCATAATTCTGAATGTTTATTTTCATATCCAGTTTTTTTATAGTTAATTGGAGAAGATTCAAAAAAGTAATCATATTCAATATTAAAAAGGACTTCTTTGCTATAAGAACTTCCATCGTATGCAATGATTTTTAAAGAGTCTAATCCATGCCAAGCAGGGTTTGGTTTATAAGTTAATACATCATTAAGAATTTCTGTTGTACCATTATTTGGCGATGAAGTAATAAAAAATGTTAATTGATCACCATCAATATCCTCTGAAGATATACTGAATTCTAAATCCGAAAATTGCATTCCTTTTCCAATATCTCCTTCCACAACCGGTGGATCATTTACAGGCGTAACTGTGATGAAAGCTGTAGCGCT
>JAYPSX010000288.1:0-1802 GCA_038133315.1 Hyphomicrobiales bacterium | reverse complement strand
AGCACTGTTTTAAATATATTATTTAATTGTTTCCATAATATATATTATGCGAAAACTACATTCAATACGTCTTGTTAAGCAGGGATTGAATTTTGCTCTGATTGCCAATTGAAGTTTTGTACTCCATTCCAATTGTGTTTTCATTATAAACTTTATTTATTACAACGGTATTTTCATACAACCAAGACTCTATCGAACCCTTATCATACCCAAATTCAATTTGATAAATTGTATTATTTAGATTTATTTTTTCCTCAATTAAATTAATTAAATCCTCTACGCCTGCCCCGTCTAAAGCTGATAGGACAATCTGATTATTGGTTTTGTTTAATTTGATAAGGTCAACTTCTTCATTACTCAATAAATCAGATTTATTAAGAACCTCTATATAATTCAAATCATTTATTTCTCTGCCCAACTCTTTTATAGTGTTCAGAACATCTTTATTTTGAGCGTCATTATATTTAGATGATATATCGCGAACATTTACAATAATATCTGCATAATTCACCTCTTCCAATGTTGATCTAAAAGACATGATCAGTTCCGTAGGTAATTCAGATATGAAACCAACTGTATCTGACAATAATAGCCCCCTAATTTTTGTTTTTTTTATTTCCTTCATTTTAGTGTCTAGTGTGACAAACAACATATCTTTTGACAGAACATCACTATCAGTAACTTTATTGAACAACGTAGATTTTCCTGCATTTGTATATCCAACTAATGCAATAATTGAGTAAGGTCTTTTGTCTCTTTGGGTTCTATGTTGAGCTCTTGTGTTTTTAAAACCCTTTAATTTCTTTTTTATTTTTAAAATTTGTTCACCTATTAAACGCTTATCAATTTCCAATTGTGACTCACCCGGACCACCAATAAAGCCTAATGACCCTCTTTGCCTTTCTAAATGCGTCCAAGATTTTACAAGTCTTGTTTTTTGATACTCCAACTGCGCCAGCTCAACCTGAAGAGCCCCCTCTCTTGTTACAGCTCTTTTTTCAAAAATGTCTAATATCAATCTAGTTCTATCAATGATCTTAACATTAAGGGTTCTTTCAAGATTTCTTTGCTGAATTGGTGATAATTTCCCATCAATTATAATCAAATTGATATCAAAATTTTTAATGTCTTGTGCGGCCGATTCCAAAAAACCACTGCTAAATAAAGTAGAAGAATTGGGTTTGTCTACTTTGATAATTTTCTTATGTTTAACTGATATTCCCAGTGAATGCGCTAACATAACAGCCTCATTAATGCAATCTGCTGCATCAATGAAACTTTTTCTAATGTATTGCTTTAATTCTGGGTGATAAATTATTGTTTTATATGTATTATTTTCTGTTTTATACATATCTTTTAGTAATAATCTTGACTTGTTCTGAATAAATGTTCAACCGCATGAATACTTTCCGAAAGTGAAAATAATACTATCCGATCGTGTAATTCTATACGGGTAGCCCCATCAGGTCTAATTACAGACTCTTTTCTAAGTATAGCACCAAATCTCAAGCCATCAGGAATGTCTGCTTCCTTTATTGTTTTTCCAATAAGTGGTGATGCGTCTACTACTTCTGCCTCAAGAACCTCTATCTTACCATTATATAAAGAATGAGCATCTCGTATTCTTCCTCTTCTTAAATACCTTAGAATACTTGATATTGTTGTAGACCGTGGGTTAATGAATGTATCTATTTCTAGTTTTGATTGTAGATCATTATAATTACTATCATTTAATAAAGTGAGGGTCTGTTTAGAGCCCATTTCTTTTGCAAT
The DNA here is from genome assembly GCA_038133315.1 of Hyphomicrobiales bacterium. Taxonomy (GTDB): domain Bacteria; phylum Pseudomonadota; class Alphaproteobacteria; order Rhizobiales; family TMED25; genus TMED25. Next base: position 29 of record JAYPSX010000288.1, on the reverse strand, counting down.
AACCGATGATATCAGGTTCACGTTATCAT
>JAYPSX010000287.1:0-1804 GCA_038133315.1 Hyphomicrobiales bacterium | reverse complement strand
GTTGAGAAAACTTTAAAATTTTAGTCATTATGAAAAAACTCTTTTCTTTTTTATTAATTGTGGTTCTTATTGCGTGTAGTAAGGATCCAGTGATTTATACTTTGACTGCAACTGCTAATCCGGCGGAGGGAGGAATAGTTTCTCCATCTTCACAGCAGTATGATTCTGGTGATGTGGCTACTGTGACTGCTACTGCATCATCGGAGTATGTTTTTCAAAGTTGGTCAGGATCAGCAAGTGGTTTTTCACCAAGTACTACTGTGACTATGGATAGTGATAAAGCAGTGGTAGCAAACTTTATAAAAAAGAAATACGCTCTTACAATTAATGTAGAAGGAGAAGGAAGTGTAACAGAAAAAGTAATTAAAGCAGGATTAGCAACTGATTATAATAGTGGAACAATAGTAGAACTTACAGCTGTTCCAGAAGGAGAGTGGTTGTTTGTAGAATGGACAGGAGATCTTACAGGATCAGAAAACCCAAAAGAGATTACAATTGATAAAGCAAAGACAGTAACAGCTGTATTTGTTAAAAAACAATATCCTTTAACAATAGAGATTGAAGGAGAAGGAACCGTATCAGAAAAAGTCATCAAACAAGGATTAGCTACGGATTACAACAGTGGAACAATAGTTGAACTTACAGCTGAACCAAAAGGTGATTGGGAATTTGTAGAATGGACAGGTGATATTACATCTACTGAAAACCCAGTACAAATCACAATAGACGGACCTAAAACTGTAAAAGTGAAGTTTGAAAATATGAATTTAAGCTATAAAAAAAGTGTTATAACTATGAATGTAGACAACATTTTGGATTTTGATAGGTCTTTAAGTATTCCAAGTGGAGTTTTCACTTATAATACATCAGAAACAAATTATATTTTTTTCCCTGGACAAGCTGCATGGGCTGCAGGCCAACAAAATACTTCAAAAGATGAAATTCCTCCAATGCCATCTTATTCTTTTGTTCAAAATAAAAATGGACAGTGGGAGTTTCATAAAAAATATGAAGATTTTCTGTTTTGGGGACCAAGAAATTATGAAATAAATGGTTCTACAATAGCTCTAGGGGATGGAAATGAAATTGGCGATGAATGGAAAGGAGACGTATTTTTCGCTAATATTTTGTCAAATGGAAATTTAGATTGGAAAATTGTTAATAAACCTGAAGAGCAATCTAATATGCATGGGACAGCAACCGGAGATTTAAATGGAGACGGATTAATTGATGTCGCATGTGCTCCAGGACTAAAAGATGAAATTACAGGATTTAATAAATTACCATTATTTTTTCAGCAGCAAGATGGAACTTTCTCAATGGACAATTATGTTGAATTTTCTGACAATTCTCCATTCGCAATTGATATTAACGATTTAGATGGTGACGGACTAGGAGAAATCATTACTGCTGATTATAGTGTAGGTTTTGACATTGATCATCCGCGCGTAAATGGAATAGACATATTTAAATTAAATTCATCAACTAATAGATATGAATTAGTTTTTGAGTCAAAAATCCCAGATTCAATGTATGATAGGGCAATGGGTGCAACATCAATTCAAGTTTCTGATTTTAACTTGGATGGAATTAAAGACATTTCAATTGCGAGAGAAACCTTCCAAGACAGTTCATTTGAAATATGGATTGGAAAGGGCAATCTTACATTTGATCCTTTTTTTGTTTCCCCTATTTATGGGCCTCAGGAACTGATGATTAGGGAGTTTTCAGTTTTGGATGTAAATCAGGATGGTTATGATGATATAATATTAAGACCTCACGCTTTTGGAAATTTGTATAGAGT
>JAYPSX010000286.1:0-1806 GCA_038133315.1 Hyphomicrobiales bacterium | reverse complement strand
CGAATAACATTCTTCGAGGAAAGAGATCTTATCAACATCTTTTAGATTTTTATTATTATCTTCAATTCTATGCCCTTCTTTTAATCTCAACCACCCCTTATCTGTCATCAAAAATGTTAATGGGATAACATCCTCTAGTTGTGAATCAAGATCCATAACCTGATCTTCAACAATGGTAATTCTTGATGATAAATCAGACAGGTAACTATTATCCCTAAATAACTTAATCAATGAGGTTAATTGCTCTATTATTTTCGTTACTTGCCCAGTCTTAGAACCCAATATTTCTCTATAATCTTTTCTATCACGCAACAGTGATTTTAACTCTTTTTGAATTGTTATCTCTTCGAGTTTACGGAGTGATCTTAAACGCATCTCCAGTATCGATTCTGCCTGTTGATCACTGAGGGAAAATTCAGATATCAGATCTTTTTTTGGATAATCACTAGTTCTGATGATTGAAATTACCCTATCAATATTCAAAAACACAATAAGATACCCTTCCAAGGTATGTATCCTCTTTTCAGCCTTTTCAAGATAATACTGATAGCTTTTTATTAGTATACTTTGTCGGTGGTCAAGCCATTGGGCAAGAACTTCTTTTAAGCCTAATACTTTTGGCACTTTATTATCACCATCTTGAAGTACATTCATGTTAATGGTGATTGTTATTTCAAGATCAGATAGCCTAAATAGTTTGTTCATAATTTTTTGAGGCTCGATAGATGAGTTTTTTGGTTTAATAATAATACATACTGACTCATCAGACTCATCTCTTATATCAGAAATTTCATTTATGGTTTTTGAGATAACTAAATCAGCTAATTTTTCAATGAGTTTTGATTTTTGTACACCATATGGTATTTGTGTTATTTTAATCAAATAACCATTTCTTGATCTTTCTTCAGTCCATTCGCATCTTAGTCGAAGAGAACCTCGACCTTTCTTATATATTTCATCTATCTCACTTTTTGAAGAAATTAAAACACCCCCTGTAGGAAAGTCAGGACCTAGAAAGTCAGACATTAGCTCATCCTCGGCAATTTCTCTATTTTTTTGGAGTTTTATTGCCATATCTAATAGCTCAATTATATTATGCGGAGGAATGTTCGTGGCCATTCCAACTGCGATTCCGCTAGAACCATTCGCTAACAGGTTTGGAAATGCTGATGGGAATACCTTTGGCTCGAACTCACTTTCATCATAATTTCTTACAAATTCAGTAGTCCCATCATAGATCTGATCCATTATTAATTCTGATATCTGAGTTAATCTTGACTCAGTGTATCTCATTGCTGCCGCATTATCCCCATCGATGTTACCAAAGTTTCCCTGACCTTGAATTAATGGATATCTATGAGAGAAGCTTTGCGCCAATTTTACTAATGAGTCATACACTGCTTGTTCACCGTGTGGATGATATTTGCCAATTACATCGCCAACAACACGAGCACACTTTTTAAATGAGTTTTCAGAACCAAGTTTTAATTCAGACATAGCAAAAAGCAACCTTCTGTGAACAGGCTTTAGGCCATCTCGAACATCAGGCAGTGCTCTATCTGTTATAGTTGATAGAGCGTATGACAAATATTTATCTTTTAATATCTCAATGAAATCTGATTTGATTGTAATTTCTTGATCTGATGACAAGGCAACTTTCCTGTTTAGTTTGAAAACATTTTATTCAAACTATCACGAAATTTAGAGAGATTTAATTGTAATGGAACGTATAGGTCTCTTTTGAGAAAAAATTCTGTTAATAATAGTCCTTTTTTAAGTTCCAGATCGTTTAAGTTACTTCCACCA
>JAYPSX010000285.1:0-1827 GCA_038133315.1 Hyphomicrobiales bacterium | reverse complement strand
CAAAAAATATAAAAACTTTGAAAACTAGATCTAACATATATGTTATAATAATGAAATGTTAGAAATATTTATACAATCTTTTGTTTTATACTTTGTCGTTGTAGATCCGATTGGTAGTACGTCAATATTTTTTGTTATCACAAAAGAACTAAGTGTTGCAGAAAAGATAAAAACTGCAGCAAATGCTACTATGATTGCTTTCTTGGTTCTAGTATTCTTTGCATTGGTAGGTAATTATATATTGAATCATTTGAATATAACTTTCCCTGCTCTAAAAATTGCTGGAGGTATAATCCTATTTTTGATCTCTTTAGAAATGTTATTTGATAAAAGACTACAGAGAAAAGAAGATAATGCTAATTTTCAATCAGAAAATATTAGTGCATTTCCCCTTGCCGTGCCTCTAATAGCAGGACCGGCATCAATAATTTCGGTTGTAGTTTCAGTAAGTAATATTGGAGATAATTATATTCATCAAATTATCGGAATGACATCTTTAACGTTAGTTATGTTAGTAACTTTTTTTGCTTTTTACATAATTTCAAAATTTGAAAAGGTAATTAACAAAAAGATTATTAATATTTTTTCAAGAATTTTTGCAATTATCCTAGCAGCACTAAGCGTACAATATATATTAGATGGTATTACAGAATTTATCTTATAACTCTTGACCTATTCCACCGTTACTGAATAGATTCGTATGTAACCCTTTATTTTTATTTATTAGTTTTTTATTTCCCATTATTTTTCTTCTTTTTCTAAATGCCAAACCTTTGAAACAATCTTCCAACCATTTTGACCTTTTACAAATGCCAAATGATCAACAAAAACATTCTTGTGAGTTTGAATTCTAATTTTTACTATTGAACTAATAGGAGATAGGTAATCAATCATTAATATTTCTGATTTCATAACTTGCCCAACACTTGCAGGTGAAATTCTTGTTGATACATCTTCTAAAAAACTGTCGATTTTTTCTACAAAAATATATCCCTTGTCCGCATCAAAAAGACAAGACTCTGGGTGAAATACATCTTTCAATTTTGATACATCACACTCATGTATTCCCTCAAAATACAAGTTAACCGCTTCAAATAAATCTTTCATTTCTATTCACAATAAACCCAAATCTAAAAAGACACCATAAAGAGTAACATACGATTCTATTCTACCGTTACTGATTTAGCAAGGTTACGGGGTTGATCTATATCCGTTCCTTTCAATTTTGCGACGTGATAAGCTAGCAATTGCAATGGAATAGACATAATGATTGGGATATTAAATTTACCATCCACTGTTATATTAATACCGTTTAAATTTAAACCCTTAATATGATCATTCTCCATTTTTCCAAATAATGTTATTTTACCTCCTCTAGCATAAACCTCATTCATACTGGATAGATTTTTTACATAGAACAGGTCTTCTGGCGCGATAACAATAACGGGTAGCTTTTTATCAACCAGAGCTATTGCGCCATGTTTTAATTCGCCTGCAGCTATACCTTCAGCATGGATATAGGAGATCTCTTTCAACTTAAGCGCACCTTCTAATGCAAGAGGGTAAGTAGATCCCCTACTTATAAAAATAGCACTATTTGACTTGTATATAGTTTTGGCAATTTTAATAATTTCGTTTTCAGTTTTTAGAATATCCAGTACTTGACTTGGTATATGCATAAGTTCTCTAATAAACTCTTTTTCTTGTTCTTTAGTGATGTGTTTTTTTTCACTTGCTATATGCAAAACCAAACCTGCCAGAGTTGCTAATTGACAAGTAAATGCTTTTGTAGAAGCAACACCTATTTCTTGGCCAGCAAAGATTGGA
>JAYPSX010000284.1:0-1827 GCA_038133315.1 Hyphomicrobiales bacterium | reverse complement strand
ATTAATTTAAAAAAAACTTGATAATCAGTTACTTATTTGATAACTTAAAAAAAATTAATTCATATGAAATTTTTTAAAAACAACGTAATTAAATTTTCAGTAGTTTTTAGCATACTTATGGTTTTTGGAAATGCTCCACTATATGCTTTAAACTCTGATAAAGAGCCTATAAATCCAAACAAGGATTATATAGCTTTAAATAATGGAGATATAATCCAGGGTGAAATAGTAAAACTATTACCAAATTCTTTCAAAATAATTACTGGTGATGGTGAGATTAAAATTAAAAATAAAGATGTTGTAATTGTAGGCTTTAATCAAGAATTGACTCCAGCCGAAAAATATAGATTAGGAATATTGGACGGGAAAAGATATGCAGAAAACAAGGGTGGAAACCTTGCTATTGGCTTCTTTTTCTCATTGGTTGGAACACTTATTGTCTATGTTACATCTGAACAAATACCCGGTTATCAGGCAATGAGTGGGCCTAACAAGGCAATTGTAAACGATATGGACTATGTTAGAGGTTATGAAAAAGGTGCAAGACAAAAGTCAGGCGGTAATGCTTTAATAGGAACAGGAATTCTTGTTGCGGCAGCAATAATCTTGGGTGTGATAGCCGAGGATAGCGTTGATGACTTATACTATTATTAGACACATCAAAATTATATAAATTATAAAGTATATCTCTTTATACTTTATAATTTTTATAATTGCTCTTTCTTGCTCAAAAGATTCAACTGAATCAGAGTCGGGGTCTCCTCTATTTCTTGAAAAATTAAATAATACAACCTGGAGACACCAATTACCAATTAATGACCCAGGTACAGTTGATTTTAATAGAGATGGAATTGGAGATATTCTTCTTCGTTCATTTTTAAATACTACAAATTTAAATGATATTGTTTTTTATAGAGACATTTCGGACCTCAACGAAGGGGAAACATTTGGTGGATATTGTGCAAATATTAACGATAGAATCAATTTAACAATAGTTAATCACACCCAGTCTAAATTCGTATTCAGAAAAGATTATAATGAAGACCTTGATGGAAACGGGATAACTGACTCATCAACGATTGAATATTCTATTATAAATGAAAACACGATAAGGAGAAGAGTAATAAAAGAGGATAATTCAGTCTTTTGGAACCACACATTAAGTAGAACTAATTTAACTTATGAAGAAAATTATAAACGCTGTGGATATATTGTAAGTCGCTTTAGAGGTAGGTTCTAATTAAATTAATCCTTCTTTATCTTCTTTAAAAAGTAATAATCTCACATAAGAAGAAACTGGTAAATGATATTTACTTGCTTCTTGTTTTAGAATTTCATTCTGACCTTTTTTTAGTCTAACTAATATTTGTTCTGTGTAGTTCTGCATAGATATATTTTATCTATATAACCAATATTTAAAACTTTGTTCTTCAATAGCTCGGCCTGTTTGTGCGGCCTCGCATAGATGTTTATGGGAGTGGTATTATACATCTTAAGCTTCTTACTATATATGCTTCATCTTTAGATTCAGAGCTAAACAGACATAGGTATCCCTATGGGACCAGTCTGTTTAATTATGCTTACACCTTTGAGTTCGTCGCATTACAGACAGAGACTTTACATAGTTAATCTCCTTGGCATTCCACTTGTCTATGCAAGTACAGAGCTTCGTTGCCTTTAGGTTGAAGTGTTGGTATCTCTGCTTCCCGTTCTCCCAACTTACGCTTAATTGAACCGAACCGAGACTTTGGACGTTTAAATTCAATCACGTGTATATATATAACTGCAATACAGAAAAGTGTTCAGGTCAATAAAATCAATGGTTTA
>JAYPSX010000283.1:0-1837 GCA_038133315.1 Hyphomicrobiales bacterium | reverse complement strand
AGAATTCTTCATTCAAATGCTTTCCGAAGATTAGCTCATAAAACACAAGTTTTCTTATCTACTAAAAAACAAGATCATTATAGAAATAGACTTACTCATAGTCTGGAAGTATCTCAAATAGCAAGATCAATTAGTTCAATAATAGGTCTAGAAGAACCTCTTACCGAAGCCAGTGCATTATCTCATGATCTCGGTCATCCTCCCTTTGGTCATATAGGTGAAAATATATTGAATGATTTAATGAAAAAGCTTGGACACCAGGGTTTTGATCATAATATTCAAACACTTAGAATTTTAACTTTGCTTGAAAAAAAATATGCATTGTTTGATGGATTGAATCTTACCTTTGAAACACTTGATGGAGTTCTTAAGCATAGTGGTCCTATCAAAAATCAAAAGAACTATTATTTAGTTTTTTCCAAAAAATATGGATTAGTTTTAGACCAACAATCATCAATGGAATCTCAAGTCGCAGCGTTATCAGATGATATTGCCTATAATTGCCATGATATAGATGATGGTATAAGGGCTGGGTTATTTAACCTTGATGACTTAAGGCAGATAAATATAATTGATGATCAGATAAATATTCTAAAAAATAAGTACCCAGATATAAATAATTCTAGACTTATTCATGAACTAAAAAGAAGTCTTATAAATAGTTTTATTATAGATGCCACAAACCAGATAAAAGTAAATATTGATGAAAATAAGATATTAAATCATATGGATGTAATAAACTGCAAAAAAATGATCGTACAATTATCATCAAAGATTAAAGATCAAATGGATGATATGAGGAGTTTCTTGCGAATTAATATGTATCAAAATAATGAGGTCTTGTCTTATTTGAATTATGCTGAAGATGTAATAATTGGACTTTTTTATTTCTATAAAGAAAATTTAAACAAATTAGATGTAGATATAGATAATGATTATTCAACTATGAATATAGATAGGATGATTTGTGACTTCATTTCTGGAATGACTGATAACTATGCAATCGAAAAATACAAAGAATTGGTCCAAATAAAATGACTGAAATTTCTCTGCATATTTATAATAATTTTTTAAAGAACTTTCTGAACGAAAATTTTTTTAAAGGAGGCTCTCAATTCATTGATGTTCCCAACTATACAAATTTTTTTGAAATACCAAAAAATAATCAACATGGTGACTTGTCTACTAATGTTGCAATGATGTATGCAAAAGAATTAAGTATAAACCCAAGGGAATTTGCTCAACAAATTGTCAGTGCATTAAATGATAATAAAGAAAAATTATTCATAAAAAAAATTGATATTGCAGGACCTGGATTTATAAATTTATATTTAAATCCTGTTTTTTGGCAATTATCACTTAAGGAAATTCTTAAGAATATAAAAGATTTTGGATATGAAAACATTGGGCATGACGCGCGTGTAAATATTGAATATGTATCTGCCAATCCAACTGGTCCTTTGCATATAGGTCACTGTAGAGGTGCGGTGATTGGAGATGTATTAGCCTCACTGTATGAAAGGATGGGGTATAAAGTTACAAGGGAGTATTATGTTAATGATGCTGGCGGACAAATTAATCAATTAATTAGTTCCATTAAGTATAAGATGAAATCTCATCTCTCTATCAATACAGAAGATGATGTACTTACTTATAATGGTGAATATATAGAAATTATTGCAGAGGAAATTGTCCAGAAATATACAGGGTCAATAATCGAGGATCCTAATTGTGATGAAATAATAAGAAAATATTCTATAGATTACATTCTAAATTTGATTAAAAACGATTTGCAGAAAATCAATATTAAGCATGATTTATTTTATTCTGAAAAATC
>JAYPSX010000282.1:0-1837 GCA_038133315.1 Hyphomicrobiales bacterium | reverse complement strand
TAACTCAATTTCATTCAAAAAGGGTTGTTTTATTGGGCAAGAAGTTATTTCTAGAGTATTCCATCAAAAAGTACTCTCAAAAAAAACTTTTACCAGATTGACTTTTACAGGTAAACCACAACAACCTGGCAAAACCATAATAGATAGCAATAAGCAGGTTGGATTTTATGGCTCACATTCAAGTAAATATTGTTTAGTATATATTGATAGAGGATTATCTGATTCAGGTATCTCTATAAGAGAGGGGAAACTTAAAACCAAATAGTAAACTATCAAGCATTTACATTATTTCTTAAATTAATAAAAATTTTATCTTATTTTTCTAAACTATAATTGTTTTTAGGTGCAATTGTATATATATATATAAATGAATAAAATTAAGTTCTTTGTATAGATAAAGAGATAACTTACTTAACATCAATGACACATTTACCAAATCTTGAGTTCACTGCTGACTTGGCAAAAGAAATGCAACCTTATTACGAGAAGGTTAAGAGAGTTATTCCAGAAATAGAATGGCCGATGCATGCTCCATATATCAAGGCAATAAATGAGATCAAAAAAGAAAAGAATGCAGTTTTACTAGTACACAACTATCAAACACCTGAAATATACCACTGTGTTGCAGATTTTGTTGGAGATAGCTTAGCACTATCAAAGGAAGCAGCGCGTACAGATGCTGATATTATAGTACAGTGCGGTGTTCATTTTATGGCCGAAACATCAAAAATATTAAATCCAAATAAAATTGTGCTTTCACCAGACTTAAACGCGGGATGTTCACTTGCTGAATCAATTACCGCAGATGATGTTAGATCTTTAAAAGCAAAGTATCCTGGAATACCAGTGGTGACCTATGTTAATACCTCCGCTGAAGTCAAAGCTGAATCAGATATTTGCTGCACATCAGGAAATGCAAAGAGGGTAATTGAATCTCTTGGAGTTAATAAGGTAATCTTTATTCCAGATAAATATTTAGCACAGAATATTGCAAATGAAACTGATATTGAGATTATTACTTGGGACACTGGCAGTTGCGAGGTGCATGAGTTATTTACTCCAAATGATTTAATTGAGGCACGAGAAAACGAAAATGATCTCAAAATTATTGCTCACCCTGAGTGTCCACCTGATGTAATTAAAGAAGCTGATTTTTCTGGATCAACTGCGAATATGATCAGTTGGGTAACTAATAATAAACCTAAAAAAGTTATGATGGTAACAGAATGTTCAATGAGCGATAACATTGCAGCTGTGAACCCGGAAGTAGAATTTGTAAGACCTTGTAACCTATGCCCACATATGAAAAAGATAACATTGCCAAAAATTCTTGATAATCTTATTTATCTGAATAATGAGATCAAAATTGATCCTATTATCGCAAAAAGGGCATTCAACGCAGTAGATAGAATGATCAAATTAGATATATCATAAGGTATATTCTAGTGAACTCTCCAAATAATAGCATAGTAATTGTTGGCGCAGGACTAGCTGGATTATTTACAGCAATCAAACTAGCTCCTTTAAATGTAGTAATTGTCGCATCAAAAAAATTAGGTTCTGGTACATCAAGTCAATGGGCTCAGGCTGGTATTGCTGCGGCGATGGGTAAGTCAGACTCGATCTTATCACATCTTAAAGATACAATAGATGTTGGCGGCGGGATTGTAGATGAAAAAATAGCTAAACTGGTTATAACTAATGGACCAAATAGAGTTAATGATTTAATCGCTCTCGGCGTTCCATTTGATAAAGATGCGAATAATGAATTAATTCTTCGAAAAGAAGCAGCTCATCAGCATAATAGAATTGTATCTGTTAGAGGTGATATGACAGG
>JAYPSX010000281.1:0-1865 GCA_038133315.1 Hyphomicrobiales bacterium | reverse complement strand
AGTTCAAAGGAGGATAATAAATCTCCACTGAAATCTCTTAATATTTCAAGCAAACTCATGGAAGATTTTAGATTAGTAAGAGATACAAATGCTGTAACTTTATTTTCAATTTTAGGAAATAATCTTAAGCTAGCAGCAGTAATAACACCAAGGGTTCCTTCAGCGCCCATAAATAAATACTTTAGGGCATATCCGGTATTATCCTTCCTTAGTTTTTTTAGCATATTGACAATCTTACCATTTGCTAATACCACTTCGATACCCAGAACTAAATCCCGCATATTGCCATATTTAAGTACTGATATTCCTCCAGCGTTTGTTGATATATTACCACCAATTGTACATGAACCTTCTGATCCTATGCTTAAAGGAAAGTGTCTGGAAACCTCAGATGCAGCAACCTGAATCTGATTTAATATGCACCCAGACTCAACTGTGATTGTGTAATCTTTTGGATTCAGATCTATTATCTTATTCATTTTCTGTAAGCTGAGTATAACTTCGCCATTTGGTATGCCTGAGGCCACTGAACCAGTATTACCTCCTTGAGGTACAATTTTTATCTTTTCATCATTACAAATCTTCAAAATTTTTGAAACCTGTTCAGAAGTCCTTGGAGTTAACATTAGTGGTGAGTTACCATGAAAGTTTCCAACCCAGTCTTGCAGATGTGGAAAAATTGTTTCTTGATCAGTTATTATGTCTCTCCTATCCAAAATATGTTTCAATTTTGAGACGAAAGCTTCAAGTTGGTTATCTGGGAATGACATATTCTGTGCAATTTGAATTTATGGTGCCGGCTGAGAGATTTGAACTCCCGACCTACTGATTACAAATCAGCCGCTCTACCAACTGAGCTAAGCCGGCACGTTTGAAACAATTTACTATTAAATCAAAAAACATCTTTTTAAAAGAAAATTATTTTTTTAAATTGATTTTTAGGGTGGAATTTATCTCATCGCAATTTTATCCAGTATGATGCCCACTGCCACTGATACGTTGAGGCTTTTAATTTCACCAGGTGCGTCAATTTTATAGATCTGATCACAATATTTTTTTGTTAAGTTTCTCATACCTCTTCCTTCATCTCCAAATATTGCAACAATTTTATCGCTTCCAGTATAGCTGATTTTTTCAATTTGATTTTCTGCATCGCTATCAAAACCAATTAACCAAAAATTATTGTTTTTTAATTCTTCATAACAATTCACTAGATTTTTGGCGATGATAATGTCAACGTATTCTAAACCCCCAGATGCTGATTTTGCAATTAAGCCTTCATCAAGTAAATCAAATTTTTGAGTTGTCATTACCGTGTTAATGCCGTAAGCGGCACATGTTCTTATAATTGCTCCAATGTTTCTGGGGTCGGTGATATTATCCAAGAATACGATTCTCTTTCTATTTGCGATATTACTCTCTTTTAACGAGAGAATTTGTTTGGGGTTACAAAGTGAGATTATACCTTGATGCACTTGTCCATTTGGAAGGAACTTATTTAATGTTTTTGTATCAACTATGTTTATTTTGAATTTTGATAAATTAACAGTCGAAGATGAAGAAACCTTTGCCATTGCATTTTTGGTTAAATATATTTTAGATATATTTCTATTGGGGTTAGCAAGGGCGTGCATATTGGCATGATAGCCATATATTTTTGTATAATTATTAATCATTGCTTTATTAATATATAGATTTTTATATATGTTTGGTGTAAAGGTGTATACAAATAATTACCCACAATTAAAAAAATGGGTGTTTTTTTTGTTGTATAAATTATTTTATGATTGGGCGACTTATGGAGGGGTGCCCGAGTGGTTAAAGGGGACGGGCTGTAAACCCGTTGGCTTAGCCTACGTTGGTTC
>JAYPSX010000280.1:0-1870 GCA_038133315.1 Hyphomicrobiales bacterium | reverse complement strand
CTCCCGACTCCCTTCTCTGCCCCTCATTGGACCAGCTCTGCCCCCGACCGCAGAACGGAAAACCGCTCATATGCCGACACGTGAGCACTCAAAAGAAAAGGGCTTACTCGACCTTGGTTGGGCTAGTGCTTCCATAGCAGGGGCTCTAAACATCATCATTAATGTGTATTCTACAAATACTGAAAATGATGAATTTTTTGTCATAAATCCGGATGGTATTCAATCAATAAATTTTGATTACATAATGAAAGGTATTTGGATTTATATAGTTTCTATATCTCTATTTTTGGTTGGGATATTTTTTGGATCTATTGTATAAAATTTGATATGATTAGATTTGCTTATTTATTAAAATTTTTCAAAAAAGATTGGGCTAATGGTCATAAATATAAATAATATACTCTCTAAAATTAGTGAAGATACACAGCTAAATGTGGATACACTAAATGACTTTCTAAAAATAAAATCTATTTCAACAATACCTGAATATGCAAATGAATGTATGAAGGCAGCAGAATGGCTAAAAAATTATTTAACAGAAATTAATTTAGATACAATTATTTATGAGTCAGAGGGGCATCCCATTGTTTATTCTGAATATAAATCAAAGAAGTCTGGATCAAAAACCTTACTTTTTTATGGTCATTATGACGTTCAGCCTGTTGACCCAATTAGTCTCTGGAATTCTGACCCATTTGAGCCAACAATTTCAGAAATTGATGGAGATAAGTGTATTGTTGCGCGTGGTGCTAGCGATGATAAAGGTCAACTTCTGACATTCTTAATTGCAACCAAATATTTTTTTAAACATTATGGCGAACTACCTTTCTCACTTAAAATTATTTTAGAAGGGGAAGAAGAATGTGGCTCAAAAACTTTACCAATTTTCTTGAAAGATTATCAGGATAAGCTATCAGCAGATATTGCATATGTTTGTGACACAGGTATGTGGAATAAGAACACTCCTGCTATCACAAGAAGTCTTAGAGGACTTCTATCTGAAGAGGTTGAAATTATTGGTCCAAATAGGGATCTTCATTCAGGTGAATATGGAGGTGTTGCTTGGAATCCAATAAGATTATTGAGTGAGATAATTTCAAAAATTTACAGCGCAGATGGAAAGGTTATGATTCCTGGATTCTACGATGGCGTGAGTGAGGTTCAAGAGAATGTAAAAACAAGTTGGTCTCAATTAGAATTTAATGAAACTGATTATTTGAATAAAATTGGACAAATTACTTCATCAGGCGAAAATGATAGAACTATTTTTGAAAAAACTTGGGCTCGTCCAACTTTTGAGATCAATGGAATTTATGGTGGGTATACTGGTGAAGGCACTAAGACTGTAATACCTTCTAGTGCAAGTGCAAAAATTACTTGTCGGCTTGTTGGCAAACAAGATCCAAAGAAAATATTAGATAATATACACTCATTTATAAAATCCAATGTCCCAGAAGGAATAAAAGTTAATTTTAAGGGGGCTGACTATTGCAAGGCTATAGAATTTGATACTGATAGTGAATTCTTTTCAGTTTCTTCAGAAGCAATCAAAGAGGAGTGGGGGAAAGTTCCTGTATTTACAGGTGGTGGTGGTTCAATTCCAGTTGTAGAAGTATTTAAAACCCAACTAAATATGGATACAGTATTAGTTGGTTTTGCACTTGATGATGATCGAATTCATAGCCCTAATGAAAAATATAATTTATCTTCTTATGTAGGTGGAATTAGAACCTGGGCAAGAATATTTTCAAAATTTGCCTAACATATTAGTAGTTTTGGAGTAATATTTCTCTTATTTCAAAAAGATCTGATATTAAGAAATCTGCTTCAACGCCAGGAATTTTCTCGTCAAAGTAACCAAAGTCTACAC
>JAYPSX010000279.1:0-1877 GCA_038133315.1 Hyphomicrobiales bacterium | reverse complement strand
AGTGTGTATTCTGAGAAATTGGAATCGAGGGTTCGAATCCCTTCCTCTCTGCGATATTTAGCAGTTCAACCTTCTTTTAGTTGAATAGTTTTGGTATGCATTTATACAAGTTATGAGTTGTTTGTTCTGATTAATGAATTCTAACCCTTTAATTACATAGTTTTCTAAGTTCACCTAACAATGCATTTTTTCTCTGATCCATAGATAAACTCTGATACTCTCTTTGATTTTTTTCTATGTATTCGTTAATTTCTGGTATACTATGCATGCACCTTTCATCGTAAAAACCATTTGTACTTGTTTGACTTTTGATTTCTTCATAACAACTGCATGCTTTGGAAGTACAACTTGAAAAAGAAATTATAATAACTACTAATGTTATTAGATTTTTTAATACGACTTTTTTTTTCATTAGGTATTATATTAATTATTTAAACTTTGGTTTATATTTCATAGGTACTTCTGAATCATCAAACATTTCTTCCACATTAATGACATTACTAACATCCCAATTTGAGATATCTTTATTGAATATCGATCCATTAAACATACTGCTCATATCAGTGACATTACTAACATCCCAATTTGAAATATCTCCATTGAATATTGATTCATAAAACATTGCACTCATATTAGTGACATTACTAACATCCCAATTTGAAATATCTCCATTGAATTTTGAATTATTAAACATTCCACTTATATCAGTGACATTACTAACATCCCAATTTGAGATATCTCCATTGAATTTTGAATACCAAAACATAATCCTCATATCAGTGACATTACTAACATCCCAATTTGAGATATCTCCATTGAATTTTGAAAAAGTAAACATTTCCTCCATATTAGTAACATTACTAACATCCCAATTTGAGATATCTCCATTGAAGATTGTTCCATAAAACATTTTACTCATATCAGTGACATTACTAACATCCCAATTTGAGATATCTCCATTGAAATAAGAAAGGGTAAACATTTTACTCATATCAGTGACATTACTTACATCCCAATTTGAGATATCTCCATTGAAGATTGATCCTTCAAACAATTTAGACATATTGTTAATTTTTGAAGTACATATGAATCTCAAATCTTCATTTTTCTTCGCCATTGTATATAACATTGTACTATCTATTACCTTATAAATAAAACCATCAACCTCTCCAATAAAACCAATAGAAACATCATCACTACACTTTATTATTCCATTCTCATCTTTATAGATGTCTGATTGACATCCTATTGTTGTAAGTATTGTAATTATTATAGTCAGTCTTTTCATATCTAATCTAATTAACTACCCCCCCAATTTAACAAATTTCATATTAAAAAAAATTATTACTTTCATAAGTAATTAATATAAAAAATGTATTTAACTAAAGTCAAACTAATTTTATTTTTTCTATGTACTATATTGTATAGTTGTACTGGTGGATACACTAATGCTACTATTGGTAACACCTATAAGTTCAGCTGTGATAATATCAATATGAGTACATGCTATGAGTGTGATAGAAACTGGTATATTTATTTTGAAGATAATTCTTCTGCAACAATTTATTCTAAACCGAGTAGTAGCTCTAATGTTAGATCTTGTTTAGGGTCTGTCGACTATAGTTTTAATTCAGAAGAGGGCTCAGTTACATTTAATTATATTAATTCGCGTGCATCCTCTCTTTGTAAAGACCAGTTCTATGGTACATGGAAGTTTAGTAGTACGGGTATATTTGATAAATTAGGTGCATCAAATTATTGTTCTTTTTTAAGAACAAATAATTTTTAATTTTTTATATAATAAACTATCCTTCAGTTTAATAAATTTTAAAATTCTATTTGATTTAGTTTTTGTTTTACTTCTACCAACATTAAAT
>JAYPSX010000278.1:1353-1879 GCA_038133315.1 Hyphomicrobiales bacterium | reverse complement strand
TAAATCTTCTAATAACAGATACAGTAAAGAGTTGCTTTCAGAGCATTTATTGCAAATTAGTAACGACCATAAAGAATTACAACTAACTGTAGAAAGATGGGGTGAGAATATCGAAAATATGAATATTTGGCCAGGATACATAAACACTAATTTTAGATCTGGTGGTAGAACTTTAATTTATACAGCAAACAAGAACGGATTGAGTGAAAGGGATGGCAAATATCATTTATTTAAAATCGCTGGTAATGGAAATATTGTACTTCCAATACATACTTTGTATTCAAATGATTACAACAGAGCTCCGTTTGGAAGCAGAGAATTCAAAGAAGTTTTTGAAACAAGATTAATTGATTACTTCCAAAAATATAATTTTCAGATTAATACGGAAAAGTTTTTTTCAAAAAGTAAACCGTCCTTTGATATGCAAGAAATTATTAAGACAGAAAGTGTTAGAGCGTTTTTAGATATTTGGGATTGGGTAATTGAAGAAATAAACAATCCAAGTGTTCAATATGAATGAATTAAA
>JAYPSX010000278.1:0-1343 GCA_038133315.1 Hyphomicrobiales bacterium | reverse complement strand
GTATAACACTGTAGAGAATGAATCATTAGAGATTACTTTATCCAGCGAGGAAGTTCAAGCAATCAGAGAACTTAGAAAGAAAATCTCTGAAAAAACGAATTCAATTGACGATGAGAATCAAAATGATATCAACCAAGTTGTAGTAGAGCCAGAAATTAGTATCTCAAGATCTCTAGATGATGATGAAAGTTATGAAATAAAAATAAATAACGCAATTGGACAGATTGTAATAGGAGAAAGGGTCATAAATATTGCTCCGAAGATTGGTTCAAATCACTTTATTGAAATTTATAGTAAAAATAAGAACAAGTATAAAGATCTTTCAATTTATAAGAATCAAGGAGCTGCTGATTCTGGAGACTTATTGTTCTTGATTCTATTTGATTTCTTAGAAGGTGTCGAGGATGTGGTTAAAAAAGGAATAAGGAAAGGCTATAAGCTAGTTAATGAAGAACTAAAATTCATTAAAGGACATGTGAATGTTCTAAAAACCACAAGAAACTTGCTTTCAGGTAAGCTAGCAATTGATACTGACTATGAAGAATTCTCAATTGACACCCCTTTAAATCGTATAATAAAATCTGCTTTATTTATTGTTAAAAATTTACAGATTCAAAATATTTTCAAAAAATTTGAATATGAAGAAATAATTCACAAAGCAAATATTTTATACAGACATTTTGAATTAATACCTGACTACAAAGTTAGTGACTTAAGATCAAATGTTGATCGTAATACCAAGTATTATGAGCAATCATTAATTGGTGCAAAAAATATACTCAGATCATTAGGGGCAGAAGTTCAAGTTGGAGAAACTAAAGCTTCAGCAAGACTTATGAAAACAGCTGATGTTATAGAGTCTGGGATTAGATATTTTCTAAACCAAAATTTACCAGAGAAGCTTTCTTGTAGTCCAGAAATTACTTATGTATCAACCTTAAAAAATAAAAGATATCCTGATTTACTTTTTGGATTTCCTCCAGTTGCTATTGGAGATGTGAAATATAAAATTTGGAATCAACAAAAGGTCGATCAAAACGATATAAATCAATCAATTGCTTTTGCTGTTGCTGCGAAAGTAAACAAGGCATTAATAGTTGGTTTTTCAGACCAAACATACAACAATGACATTAATAATGATATTTATGATGATATTGAAATAATTTCAACTTCATGGCTAATTGATCTTGACCCATTAGCATCTAGTAAAAAATTGATTGATGATATTACCAACTTCTTGAATAAATAAGTCACTAAAAAGTCACCAGAGAAGAAAAATTTCGCTAAAAAATCTCTTTTACTTGCCTAATTTTATTGGGCCTATAGCTCAGCCTGGTTAGAGC
>JAYPSX010000277.1:0-1882 GCA_038133315.1 Hyphomicrobiales bacterium | reverse complement strand
TGTTTATTTCATTACCTCTAATTCTCATTCAGATCTGGAAATATATTTCTCCAGGTCTATACAAAAATGAGAAAAATATCTTTCTGCCTTTCATGCTTGCCACACCATTTCTTTTTATACTAAGTTTTGTCATGGTCTATTATGTTGTGATGCCGATAGCCTGGAATTTCTTTCTTTCATTCGAACTTCCCTCCAACGGTGCAGGCTTACCAATTGAGGTTGAACCAAGGATTTCTGAATATTTATCCCTTGTTATGAGGCTAATTCTTGCTTTCGGAATCTGTTTCCAATTACCAATTTTAATACTACTATTAGTTAGGATTGGTATAGTTGATGTTGAATGGTTAACCTCAAAGAGAAAATATTGCATACTTTTTTCATTTGTAATTGCTGCAATTTTAACTCCACCAGATGTAATAAGCCAATTTTTATTAGCATTACCATTAATACTACTTTACGAAATTTCGATAATTCTAGCCATTTTTATGAAAAAGAAGGATAAGAATTAACATACCAATTGAATATATGGCTTATGCAAATTATATTAATATTAGATATAAAATGTAGGATTAATTAATATGGTCTTTATGCACACATTAATGTTTGTTCAATGGATTGCTGGCTTGATTGTTTGGCTGCTAATATTAAATGTTTTAACTGAATGGCTATTGCATTTTGGTATATTGAATTCCAGGCATTATATAGTTTCAGTAATATCTGACTTTCTTTACAAAATGACTACACCTATTCTGAACCCAATTAGAAGATACATACCATCATATAATGGTCTTGATTTTAGTCCCCTGATTGCAATCTTTATATTATTTATCATTAAAGATCTCATTAATATCTTGATAATTAATATTTAATAGTATTGGAGAAATACATTGGTAGTTCATCCAGAGTATCATCATAAATTAATTGATGGGAGAGTTATCTCAGCCAAAGTGCTTGATGAGGTGAGAGCATCGATAAATGAAATTAGAAAAAACGGAATTAAAACAACTTTAGCGGTGGTACTAGTTGGGGATGATCCTGCAAGTGCCGTATATGTGAGAAACAAAAAGCTTATGTGTGAAAAAGTTGGCATTTACTCACTTGAATATAAGTTGGAGAGTACTACAACAGAAACTGAATTATTAGAGCTGATCGATAGGCTAAATAAGAACGATGATGTTAATGGTATTTTGGTACAGTTTCCACTTCCAGCTCACATAAACAAACAAACTATCATTAATTTTATTAACCCAAATAAAGATGTCGATGGATTGCATCCTATCAATGCGGGCAAATTAATGAATGGTATTGAGAGCTTAGTCCCATGTACACCGCAAGGGTCACATATAATGATTAAATCTATAGTAGATGATTTATCGGGGATGAATGCAGTTGTGATTGGCCGATCTAATTTGGTAGGAAAACCAATGTGCCAATTATTAACAAACTCTGATTGTACCGTCACGCAGGTTCATTCAAAAACAAAGAATATTGAGTCATACACTAAGAACGCAGATATACTAATTGCTGCCATTGGTATACCTAAATTTGTTAATGCTGATTGGGTTAGAGAAGGTGCGATAGTTATAGATGTTGGAATAAATAGAATTAATTATGAACGAGATGGGGAAATAAAAACTAAATTAGTTGGCGATGTCGATTTCGACGGAGTTATAGAAAAAGTTGCATCTATTACGCCTGTTCCAGGTGGAGTTGGTTTGATGACAGTAGCATGTCTGATGAATAACACACTTAAGGCTACAAAATTTCAGATGGGATTGTGATTAAGTATTTTTTTTATTTCTTTTTGCAAGTAATCTAAGTCTTAACGCGTTTATTTTTATGAATCCACCAGCATCTGATTGATCGTAATCTGTATCACTAT
>JAYPSX010000276.1:0-1904 GCA_038133315.1 Hyphomicrobiales bacterium | reverse complement strand
GCTTTTTTGTAGCAAACATTGTTTCAAATATAAGTTTAATTTTGGTATTTCTTGGCTATAACTTGCTTTATTTTATTTTTGATTTTATATGGACGCATAAAGAAAAGATTTAGTCAATTAATTTTAAGATTTTACTGTGAAATTTTCCATGAAATCCGAATGATTTAATTTTTGTTAGATATCTATAGTCAAGAAACTTGTCTTTATTTTTGCCATAAAGTGGTGTTTCAGTTGAAAATGAATATGCGAGTTTAGCAGATGGAAATTTTATATTATTTTGAATGGCAATATCATAATTTATCGCAGTTAAAAAAAGATCTTCTGGCCATCCGTTGCAACTATTAAATTTTGAGCTGTAGTTTAAAAACTTTTTACTTCGTAAACTAAAACCACCGTTACCGACTCTGTTTTTTAGCTTTGCATTTTCAATCAAATACTGATTGTCACTTAAGGTATCAAGATTTACCGGCTTTGGCCAAGGAGCGCCGACATAATCAAAGTTAAAAAAAGCATCATTCCACTTGTTTGGATTAATAATAAATCCATCATCTTGCATAACCAATATATAATCAGATTTAAATTCAAAATTACCAAAATTTAGTACAAAGTCGTTATATTCATCAAGAGAGTTAACATTTTCTACATAAATAACCTTGTGGTTGTTAGTTTTAATTAGTTTATTAGTAAAAATATATGAATTATTAAATTCAATCTCTTGACAACTATAATCCATAGCTTTCAAAGCAACCTCCGGATTAACTGTGTTGACTGTAACTAAATCTATTTCTAATTTTTTCATTTAGTACTGCTTTGCTAACAACCTATACTTTCAACTGATATGACAGTTTTAAATTAAAACAGTCTATCTTTCCATGTCTTGGGAGTTTTTTCATCCATTATTTCAATATCTAAATGATATCTGAATTTTTTTGGACCAACCTCAGTTATCCAATTTGCAATTTTAGCTATTGATGCATCAAGGTTGACTGTTGTGTCATAACCCAATAGTTGCCTTGCTTTATCAGCAGAACAATGAGCTATTTTGACTTCTTGTGGCCTGGGGTCAACAAAAATAGGTTCTAAATCAGAATTCAATATTTGTAATATTTTATAGGATAAATCCTTAATTGATATTACATCTTCATCAGGCCCAATATTAATAGTTTCTCCAATAGCTTTCTCATTATGAATAGATTCAATAATTGGGTTTACTGTATCCTCAATGTCTGAAAAACATCTCTCCTGACTACCATCGCCATATACAATAGGTGGTTTTCCATTCAGAATTCTATTAATCATAATTGAAACTACATTTCGATACGGATCATCATATTTTTGTCTTGGACCGATAATATTATGTGGGACTAAATTAACAAAATCAAAGCCGTGAACATTGCTCATAATTTCGAGAGTTTGTTCGGATGCTAATTTTGCAATACCATAAGGATCTTGTGGCTTTGGAATCAAATCTTCTGTAAATGGTGTAATGTTTTGTTCTCCATATCTTGCCATACTTGAACAATTAATTACTTTAGGAACTTTATTTTCTGCAGCAGCAGTAAAAACTGCCATAGATATTTGGTAAGTATTTTGTCCAACTAAATAAGGAGAGAATACACTTAATCCTTCATAGGCAGTACATGCAGTATGAATTATGACATCAACTCCTTTTGTCATTTTTTTCATCTGATTAAGGTAAATAGCATCCACTTGATAAAACTCTGCTTCTTCAGGTACATTCTCTAAGTAACCACCTATTAAATTATCGCATCCTGAGACTTCGTGGCCTTGTTCAATTAATCTATCAGCTACATGGCTTCCTAAGAACCCTGCTATTCCTGTTATAAATATTTTCATTTTGTGGCCAGAGGCAGAATCGAACTGCCGACCCCTTTTTTTTCAGA
>JAYPSX010000275.1:0-1920 GCA_038133315.1 Hyphomicrobiales bacterium | reverse complement strand
CAATTGTTTGTTCAGATGACGCTAAGGTTAATATTGTAGCTAGTATTGGACCAATACAAGGCGTCCAACCAAAAGCAAAGGCACATCCTAATACAAATGCCACAATGTTTGTTCTATTTTTAAATTT
The DNA here is from genome assembly GCA_038133315.1 of Hyphomicrobiales bacterium. Lineage (GTDB taxonomy): Bacteria > Pseudomonadota > Alphaproteobacteria > Rhizobiales > TMED25 > TMED25. The sequence goes on along the minus strand of JAYPSX010000275.1, from coordinate 1,793 downwards.
TGGATTAAAACTGAATTGCCTAAATAAAAAATTAAATTTAAAAAGCCCAATCAGGTGTAAACCGAATATCATAATCACAACACCTGCCAGCATTTGAAGACCCACAGAAATACCTAAGAAACGAAAACTATAATTAAAAATTGGTCTGAATATATTTACAGACGCTCCCATGAGAATAAAAATTAATGAAAATCCTATGACAAAAAATATCGAGCGGGTTATCAATTTCTTCTTTTGATAATCATTTTTATCATTGGTTAAATCAGTAATTGATGCGCCTGTAAGGAAACATAAATATGATGGAACAATTGGAAGTACACAAGGCGACAGGAAACTTAAAAAACCTGCAAAAAAACATAAAATAAAGAATAAATCCATACTCACTTCTTATCTGTGGGAATAAACTGTTTTTTATAAAAGCATAAATAATGATTAATTGATAGACAATAAAATTATAGTCTTTATTATTATTATTAACTCAACGGGGTGTTAAAACTGAGAAGCTTAAATGCTAACCCGATGAACCTGATACGGATAATACCGGCGTAGGGATTGAGATAAAAAGTAATTTCAAGCCCTATTGTTAATAGGAGCAAAAAATGAAATTATATATCAAAACCCTTCTGCTAATAGTATTAAGCATCAATATATCCCACTCAAATGAGAAACTGACAGTTTACACATACGACTCATTTGTTGCGGAGTGGGGACCTGGACCATTATTGGAGGAGAAATTTGAAAAAGAATGTAATTGTGATCTAGAGTTGATCGGTCTTTCGGATGGTGTTGAAATTTTAACTAGGATAATGTATGAAGGCAAAAATACCAATGCTGATGTGTTGGTAGGTTTAGATTCTAATTTACTTCACAGAGCTCGCGAAACAAACCTTTTTAATCAGCATAATATAGACATAACTAATCTTGCTATTAGTAACCGCTACGATGATGATATTTTTGTTCCTTTTGATTATGGATATTTTTCCTTTATTTATGATAGTACGAAAATAATTGAGCCACCAAAGAGCTTTGACGATCTATTGGAGTCAAATAATATAAGGATCATTATACAAGACCCAAGGACCTCAACTCCTGGCCTTGGTCTGCTTTTATGGATCAAGGACATCTATGGGTCAAAGGCAGCAGAAGTGTGGGAAAAACTTGGTGAAAAGATCGTCACAGTAACACCGGGGTGGAGTGAAGCATATGGATTATTCCTAGATGGAGAAGCTGATATGGTACTCAGTTATACAACTTCTCCTGCATACCATATTACATATGAAAATGATTATAGATACAAAGCGGCACATTTTACTGAGGGCCATTATGAGCAGATTGAGGTTGCAGCTAAACTTAAAAATACCCAAAATAATAAAATCGCAGATGAATTTCTTAAATTTTTGATCTCTAAAGAGGCGCAAGATGCTATAGCTACAACTCAATGGATGTATCCTGTTAGGCCTGATGCAGTTTTGCCTGAAAGTTATGATAAATTAATAAAAGTTGAAAATCCTCTTCGAATTGAACCAAAACAAATTTTTATGAATAGTGAGAAGTGGATTAGAGAATGGGAAAGTAGTTTGAGTAATTAATACTATAGATTTCTATTATTAAAATGAGAAAATATAATTGGCTCATATCTGGTTTATTAGCATCATTTCTTATTTTGCTGATCATAATTGTCTCTTTATTTGGCATAATAAAATACTCAAGTTTCAAACTTATTTTAGAAATAATTAAAGACCGTTACATCCAGTCAATAATTTATTTTACAATCTATCAGTCTCTAATTTCAT
>JAYPSX010000274.1:0-1948 GCA_038133315.1 Hyphomicrobiales bacterium | reverse complement strand
GTGAAGACTATACAGACGTTCCAAATTTGGATGAATTAATTGAGATGCTTGAAAAACAAAATTGATCTTGTTTGTTAATTTTATAAAAAATTAGTATTCCAATATAAATATGGCAAAAAATATTATCAGAATTAAGCGAGCACTAATTAGTGTTTTTGATAAAACTAATGTCGTTGGATTTGCATCAAAGTTACATAGTTTAGGCGTAGAAATTATTTCTACAGGTGGAACCTCAAAACTACTCCTAGAAAACAAAATTCCTGTCCTTAATATTGAGGATATTACGGAATTTCCAGAAATCTTAGGTGGAAGAGTTAAAACACTTCATCCAAAAATCTATGGTGGAATATTATCTAGATTGAAAAATGATGATGACTCTAAAGCCTTACAAATTCTTAAAATAACAGAAATAGATTTAGTAGTTGTAAATTTGTACCCTTTCCAAAAAACCATAGAATCCAACAACTGCATAGAAGACATCGTGGAGAATATTGATATTGGTGGACCTTCAATGATTAGAGCCTCTGCAAAAAATTACGAACGCGTATCTATCGTAACAAACTCTGAAATGTACAACAAAATAATATCACAAATACAAATACAAGGTGGGTTAGATTTTGAGGAGAGAATGAGACTTGCCTCAGATGCTTTTGCTCTAACTGCATCATACGACAATATCATCAGTAATTGGTTTAAATCACAGGTTGAAGATACAAATATAGATAACTTAAATAATACAAATTCATCTGAAAAATTACTTAGATATGGTGAAAACCCTCATCAATCAGCATCTCTAAAGATTACAGGGGAAAATGGTTTTGGCTCAATTGAGCAGTTGCAAGGAAAAGAACTCTCTTATAACAACATAAATGATATTGATGCAGCGATGCAGTTGATAAATGATTTTATTCAAGATAAACCAACTTTTGCTATTATCAAACATACTAATCCTTGCGGTGTAGCTCAAAAAGATACAATATATGATGCATATTTATCAGCACTCTCTTGTGATCCAACAAGCGCATTTGGGGGTATATTAATTTCAAATTCAACCATAGATGAAGAAACTGCTACCGAAATTATAAAGATGTTTTCCGAGGTAGTTATTGCCCCAGACTTTACAGAAAAATCGATAGAGATTTTCAATAAGAAGAAAAATTTGAGAGTTATTAAGTACAATAATATTTCTGATGATGCCCTGGATTCTAAATTTATAAAGTCAGTATATGGAGGATATTTAATTCAAGATAGGGACAATCATATTGTAGAGAAAGAACAACTAAAAATTGTTACAAATTCGCACCCAACTGAGAGTGAGTTAAATGATTTAATTTTTGCATTCAAAATTGTTAAACATGTGAAATCGAATGCAATCGTTTACGTAAAGAATATGCAAACAATAGGGATTGGAGCAGGACAAACTAGCAGGGTTGACTCCTCAAAAATAGCAATACAAAAGTTTCATGAAAACATTCATGATGATAAATTTAGAGATGGGTGTGTTATTGCTTCAGATGCTTTTTTCCCCTTCTCAGATGGATTAGATGCTGCAATAGAATTTGGTGTTAAGTCTGTTATCCAACCGGGTGGTTCCATTAGAGATGAAGAGGTAATAGAGACAGCCAATAATGCAAAAATATCAATGGTCTTCACAGGCATTCGCCATTTTAAACATTAAATTTTAAATATATTCACTCAAAGCTGTTGGTATAAACTTCCCAGTTCCCTGATCTACTTTAAGGTTATTGTCTTCTATTATTGTATTTCCTCTTAAAATAACTTCTTTCGGCCAACAAGTTACTCTGAAATCTTTGTAAGGATTGTATTTTGATCCATCAACAACCATGCTATCGGATAGCAGCATATCCTTATTCGTATCCCAAATAACAATATCTGCATCAGATCCTATATTAATTTGTCCTTTTTTAGGAAATAACCCATATATTTT
>JAYPSX010000273.1:0-1978 GCA_038133315.1 Hyphomicrobiales bacterium | reverse complement strand
ACTATTCTATATATGAATAAAAAAAAATCTATGTATTCTCAAAAAATTTTTGTAATGTGTTTATGTTATAAAATACTTAAATTATGAGGTCGTAAATGTTTAACCCCTTCAGTCAACCATCCTTAATTAAAGCAGAAGTTTTTGCTTCATTGCCTGATAAATATAGAAATCTAGGTACAACAGATTGGTCAAATCCAAACAGGCAGGGCGCTAAAGTTGAGCAGTTCTTAGAAGGACCCTCTTTTGATAGAAATGGTAACCTATATGTTACAGATATCCCATATGGAAGAATATTTAAAATTGATCCATCTGGTAATTGGGATCTAGTATGCGAATATGATGGATGGCCAAATGGTCTAAAATTTCACAAAGACGGAAGAGCTTTCATTGCATGTTATAAACAAGGCTTAATGGTTTTAGATGTGAATACAGGAAAAATTGAACCCGTTATTGAAACTATGTATTCAGAAGGCTTCAAAGGCTTAAATGATCTTCACTTTAACAGTGACGGAGATTTGTTTTTTACCGATCAAGGTCAAACGGGTATCATCGATTGGAGTGGAAGGGTATTCAAATACTCAAAGGATGGTGAACTTCAAAGATTAGTAACAAACGCCCCTAGTCCTAATGGAATTACTCTAAATAATGCAGAAAATCAAATCTATGTGGCAGTAACAAGATCGCAACAAATTTGGCGTCTCCCTCTAATGAAAGACAAAAGCATAAGTAAAAGTGGTGTTGCAATCCAACTATCTGGAGGCCATGCAGGTCCAGATGGGATTGAAATGGACTCAGAAGATGGAATAATCGTATGTCACCTCGGAGTTGGTGTTTGGAGATTTGATAACAATTGCCTTCCAACTCATCTTGTTTATACCGATGAGCACAGTTTGATGACAAATATTGCTTTTGGTGGTCCTGAGAGAAAAACGCTATATATCACAGATTCGATGAATGGAAGAATTATGAGAGCTGAAATGCCAGTAGCTGGTAAAGTGCTATATGGATTATCATAATAAAAAAATCAGAGAGGAAATTTTATGATACAGAATGGACATTTCATTAACGGACTAGATCAGGATAGCAAAAAAATACTTGGAACTAAATATCCTGTATTTTCAGAAAATGAATATAATAGAAGAATTGGACTTCTGTCAGATGCTATTTCAAATCTTAATCTTGATAAAGTTGTTATATATGAAGCAATAGGGTCTGGAAGTGCTGTGCAATATTTTACCGGATGGCACACAACCCAGGAAGCACTAGTTGATATTGTATCAGGGGAGAAAATAAATTTATATGTAGAACATTATAACCATCTGCCAATGGCAGAAAAATTAATTAACAACCAAACAAACCTGATTTGGGGAGAGAGAAAACTATCTCAGAAGATCTTTCCGAGTATGATACAGAATTTAAGTAGCAATAGTAGATTAGGTGTTATTGGAAGATTACCATATAGTTATGTTGAGCAACTGAATGAAAAAAATATTCAAGTGATAGATATTTTTTCTCATTATAACAAGATGCGCTCGATTAAAAGTGCAGAAGAGGTTTCGTGGATGAAAATTGCTGCCGCACTAACTGATGAGGGTATCAATAATTTAGTCAATAACCTTGAGCCTGGACTTTCTGAACATGAAATGTCTCAAATCACGCAATCGGGTTATCTTAAACATGGTGGCCATAAAATAATAAATTTTTTTGGGATAACAGATATGGATAAACCAGATAATTGTGTTCCATATCAATATACTTCCAACAAAACAATTACAAAAGATGATATCATTACAACAGAAATCAGCTCCCATTTTTGGAATTACCCTGGACAGGTTTTGAGGAGTATTGGTTTTAAAAAATTAAATCCATTGTATAGTGAATTACATGCAGTTGGAGATGAAGTATTCAAGAATATCTTTGAAATATTAAAAGACGGAACTTCTATTGATGAAATACATAATATTTCTTCAAAAATAGA
>JAYPSX010000272.1:0-1985 GCA_038133315.1 Hyphomicrobiales bacterium | reverse complement strand
AAACTATGAAATTCACTTATAACAAATATTAATTATTAATCGACAGAACATTTATAGAACGCTAAAATTATTTTTCAATAAAAAATTAATCTTTTGTTTAAATAATTTAATTTCAAACAATTTTAAACACGATAGTAAATTAAATGAAAAAATTTTAGACTTATTGATTTGTAATCAATAAGTCCTCGGTTCGAATCCGTGCGGAGGCACCATCACTCATTAAAATCAACACTAATTATTTTTGCTAAATATAAAAAATTTTGACTATTGTGTCGAGAGTGTGTTGAACTAGTGTCGTGATCAAGTAGTCGTTTTTAAATTAATTTTATATTAGTTTGATGCTCTTAAACTGCTCATTCCTGCTGACTCTGAATGCAATCTTTTAATTTTATCAAGTCCTTGAATCATCATTGTAGATTTGAATGTATTAGATTTATTAGAATACATCATAAATCTATAGTTATTATCTTGAGCAAGTATTAGACCATCTTTATCTAAAAGTTTAAATGTAGGATCACCAACTACATTAATTTCACAATTGTTAGAGTAGGTAATTGCATATGAGTACTCAATATATGGAAAATATTCATTGTATCTTTCATCTGTAATTATACTTGATTTAACGTCATCAATTTTTACACAATTTTTAACACTTGTATTGTTAGCATTATCATTTGCTAAGTTATTACTAAGATTTTTTAATTCGAGTAATGGACTAATTAATTCATTCAGAGGTTCAAGGGATTGCTCTATTTTTTCTAATCTTTTTTCAATTTTCGATAATCTTTCTTCGACCGACTCTGCAAATCCAACATTGCATAATAACAAGCTCAAAACAACAAGCCCTAAAAGTTTTTTCATTTATCCTACTAATTTAAAAGATACTTCATATTTCATAAATTTAATATTTGGAGCAACAGACAATGCATCTCTTAAATTCTTGTCATCTTCCAATGCAATAATAAGACCTTTCACGTCTTTGCCGCCAGCTAAATTATTTTTTATATGACCCATATATCTTTGTATTTGTCCTAAGACTACATCACTAGCTCTACCCTTTTTTAATTCAATTACCAAAAATTCATTCTTATCTTTACTAATTGCTAAAATATCTAATGGTCCTGAACCAGTTGAATACTGTGTGCATAGTTTATTATTTTCACTATGAATATCATAATCTTCATTCAATTCGATATTTGTCCAATTTTTAATAATGTAATCTTCAAGATGTTTCTCTAATAGAAACGACGACTTTGGAACTAAATTATTATCTACTAAACTATCTTTTTGTTTATCAACATTAGTTTGATTTTGAATTGGAATTATATCTGCGGAGTCATCAATATTTAATTTAAGTTCAATAGTTGTAACCTGATTGCCTTTACCATCTAAGCAAGGATAGCCATCTTTATAACTAATTATTTTTCCAATACCCAAATGAGTAAACATTGGATCTTTATTATCCCATCTTGCAAAAAAATGAGGTGTTAAATTTCCATCTAAAAGCTTTTTAAATAAAGGTTGGCCTGAATGTGATTTTGGTTTTCCATACCATACAATAGTTTTATTTGAATGATCATAATAATTTGCAAAATCATGCCCTGTGGTTCCAGGAACACCAATATTCATAAATATGATCAATTCATTTTCAAACCTTACGTACCCTGTCTCCCAATTACCTCGTGGTGGGGGTCCAGTTTCAGGATAACAAATCCAACCAATATCTTTTCTCGAATACTTTGAGCCTTTTTTAAATTCTAATTTCACAAAAAAATTTTACCACTGTGTCGTGTGTGTGTCGAGGATTGTTAAGTTGTTTGATAAGTATTGCAAACTAAGACTAATTAGAATGATGATGCAAGATTGTAATCAATAGGTCCGCAACTTAAATCCCCATAGCAAAATCATTAATTATAATCACTGATTATGTACATAGATTGCATATGCCAGTGCAGTTAGTTCAAGTGCGATCCAGAATTCGAGCA
>JAYPSX010000271.1:0-1988 GCA_038133315.1 Hyphomicrobiales bacterium | reverse complement strand
GTACTAGTTTACATGAAAATGCAAATATTTTATCTCCGCCAACAATACAATTAAAAATAATTAAACCTGGGAGACCAAACATAAACTACAATTTCAAAAACTACCACGCTCAAAATAAAGATCTAATGAAATACTATCCCAAATTTGAATTTCTTAATGAAACACTAGAATTTAAATTTGAAAAGCCAGTACTAATTCATGAATCTCATAACAGCAATGGCGTTCTCAATCCAGTTCAACTTCATTTTAAAGAAAATCACTTTAAATCTGATCCTCGTTTTAAACTTAATTGGGAATTTTTAAATAATTATATTGACATAAAATCCTATTTGTTATTTTACCTTTTAGGCCAATCTCTTTTAGTTCTTGGTTACTTCTTTATTAGAAAAAAACTTGCGAAAATTTAAAGCGTATAACAATACCTAAACCAAATTGCATAACTTGGTTTAGCCGCAAAACGTTAGGCACAATAAAAAGAAACAAAAACGTTAGATGAGAATGACGAAAAGAAAATTTGTGATATTAATAGCTTTTGGATTTACCTCTATGCTAATAATGCTTGAATCGTGTAAAAAAGAGGATATTGATTCAGGTAAAACAGCCCTTGATTATGCTTATGAATGTGAATCTGTATTAGGGCCACTGCCTGAATTTAAATATGAGGATGCTATTGAAATTCCCATGACTAAAAATGGCATTCCATTAACTCACCAAACTGATAATCCAAGTGATTGCGACCACCCTTTTGCTTTTAATGCACCTTGTGACCCTGGAAATAGAATGGGGCGGTATCAAGGCTTGAATACTGATGGGTCAGAAAATAGTGATGTAGTGTTTATTACCTTTTTCAGAGGAAGTGGTTTAGGAGTTATTGGACATAAGTTTTCTACAGGTGAAACTTGCTTTTTTGAAATTGATGATTTTGACCCAGTTAATACAGATGTGCCAAAGCCAGGAGATGCCAACTATAATGATCTATGGGGAAATCCCGCTCAAATCTCGCAAGAGTTCAATTGTACAAATTGCCACATGGCGAGTCCATTTCTACACACACCTGCCGTTGACCAGTTAAGAAACCCTGCTGATACTTCGGAGTTACTACTTCCATTAACTGGTTTATCTCCTTATTCAGTTGTTGGACAAGATTGGCAACAACCACATACAACTAATATTCAAAACTCTTGTACCTCTTGCCACAGACCGCAATGTACAGACCATTTCCAAAACTATCCATTAGATGAATTGGTAATGCCAGCTCCTTTTCAAAACGCAACTGATTTTGACCATAGCAGTATTTCTAATGCAGATAGGGAAGCAATACGAAATTGGTGTAATACCCTAAACCTTGAGAGCTTTTAAAAAAATACAGTGCCTAACACTGTATATGAAATCATAGCCGCCTATCGGCAGGCTACGCTTCATATACTAAACGTTATATACAATAAATGAAAAAAATAATTTTAATCATATCTCTTATAATTGTTAGTGTTGCACTATTATATGGTTCATTTAAAGTTTTTTATGAAGTTAATACGTTGGATATAAATTATTACTACTGGAGCAAATATTATAAAGATGGCTCTAGAGACTATTTTATTTCAAAAGAAGAACAAACTATAAATATATGGGTCGACTTCAAAAACCCTAAAAAAGAAGCGATTTATTTTGGAGAATTTGACTACTTAATTAATGATCAAAAAGACACTTTCCAAATAACAAAAAAACACCGCAACAAATCTATTGATAACTCTAACAACACCTTCAGAACTCATTTAGACCCAATATATTCAGATATAATTCATTTAAATGTTGATAATGGAGTTTACCAAATTAGACAGGATGCTCACTATCCAAAATGGTCAGACAAGTTATTAATAGACCTAGATGATTTTAGTGGAGAAGCAATTAAATTAAAAATAAAATCTAAAAATGACTGGGATAATGGCTATTCACCTTTAATTCAATTTAAATCTTATGGTTTAGAAAAT
>JAYPSX010000270.1:0-1999 GCA_038133315.1 Hyphomicrobiales bacterium | reverse complement strand
CTTAATTACAAAGAATATAAGATTATCCCTAAACCAAAAAAAAACGGTGGCTCCTTTACAACAGAGGGGAAAATTATAAAAGATATAGATGAATATCAAGAAGCATACTTTATCAGGACTGACACATTTAGCAAAAAAGAAGATGCTGTAGATTGTATTATCAGAAAAGCTAAAATTATTATTGATGAAAATGGCGATAAGATTTTTGAGAAAGATTGGTTATAAATTTTTCGGTATAACAAATTCAAAACTAGCTAAATTCTCTTGATTAATATTTGACCAATCATTTGCCATATATTTCAGTATTGAAAATCCACATGTATTATATTTTTTATACTCTGTTTCAAGAATCTTATTTCTTGGAACTAAGGAGTTTACTAAATCCGACAAAGTAGGTTCATGGTTAACTAATAAAATAGAATTAATTTCTTTATCTTGATGCAACAGGATATTTAGTAGAAAAGATACATGGCACCCATATAGATCATCGTCATATACGATGTCCTTTTTTTCTATATTGGAGTCCAAGTTCACCAAAGCCAAAGTCTGTTTACATCTCTGAGCAGTTGAACAATAGATTATGTTTGGGTTTAGATTGTTTTTTTTAACATAATTTCCAAGGAGGACCGCATCCTTCACCCCTCTATCAGCAAGCACTCTATATTTATCAATCTGATTAGGATCAGCCCAATTGGATTTCGCGTGACGAAGTAAATATACAGTCTTCAATTTAAAACCAATTAGTTACTCAAAGAATCGCTCGTCGATTCCCATTAGCTCCAATGCATTTAAACCACAAATTTTTTCTCTATCTGACTCGGTCAGTTCTGGTATTTGGTAAACATGTTCAACTGGATTAAATTCAGCCATATCAAATGGATAGTCTGTTCCAAGTAAGATACGATCGACTCCATATTGCTTTATTAAGAAGCTTAATTGTTCATTAGAAAACACAAGAGTGTCAAAATAAAATTTGGAGAGATAGTAGCTTGGCTTCATATGAATGTCTCCCCTACAATCCGGGCGCGCACCATATGCATGATCCATTCTCGCAAAGTAATGCGATGCAAATGCACCCCCATGACTTAAAACAAATTTTAAGTTAGGGAATTTTTCTAATACACCACCAAATATCAAATAATGGACCCCAACTGTTGTATCTAATGGATTCCCGATAATGTTCATCATATGATATTTTGATAATCGTGGGCTTGAAAATGATGATGGGTGTATCAGCATTGGGATATTGAGTTCCTGTACTGCTTCCCAAAAAGGATAGAGCCTTTCAGATGACAACTCTTCATCCTCTTTCACCCTTGCTCCAATTTGTATACCTTTAAATCCAAGTTCATTTATACACCTTTTCAATTCTTTTATCGCTAAGTCAGTATCTTGTAATGGTACGGTTCCCAATCCCACATGTGTAGATTTATTTTCATTAACTACCTTATGAATTCCATCATTTACTATTTGGCTTGACTCATGGCCAAGAGACGGATCAGTTGAGTAGTAAAATTGTCTTGGTGCGCAAGATAATGCAGCAATATCAATTTGCATTTTTTTCATATCTGGAAGTCTATAGCTCATATCTGTCAAATATGGGGCTCTTTCAGAATGATGTTTTAGAGTTTGTTCTTTTGATGCCTGACTTGCAAATCTGAGTTGAACATTTGAGTCATCAGGAATTCTATCACCAATGAGTTTGTCTGCTTCCAGAATTCTCATGTGAATATGAAAATCGACCGTTTTTGTCTTTGGCCTTGGCTTATCGTTGAGGTGCTCCCTCCCAGCAGTGGGTCCGTAAGGCCTCATTGGTATATCGTGTTCCATTTATAAATCCCTTATCTTGAATACTTTGATTTTAATAAGTTACCATTATTCCATAACTTATTTGATGTGACAATCAAACTTAGTAAAAGAATATATAAATATTCTGAATTTTACCTTATGAAAAGTTTACAAATAATTTTGAAATATGATACCCGATATATGATGATAA
>JAYPSX010000269.1:0-2002 GCA_038133315.1 Hyphomicrobiales bacterium | reverse complement strand
TCAGTGGTGGTTTTACATTTCAATCAGCAACAGATTTAGCATTATTACTTAGATCCGGTGCATTACCTGCTCCTTTAAATATAATTGAGGAAAGAACTGTAGGTCCTGATTTAGGTCAAGACTCGATAGACGCAGGTTTAATAGCTTTGATTATAGGTTTTTGTTTAGTGATTATTTTTATGTTTGTTAAATACAAAGTTTTTGGTTTGATTACTAATATAACATTAGTAGCAAACCTTTTTTTATTAATGGGTATACTAACCATCTTTGAAGCAACTTTAACATTGCCTGGTATTGCAGGCATTATACTTACAGTTGGTATGGCTGTTGATGCCAATGTACTTATTTTTGAGAGAATTAAAGAGGAAATTAAAGAAGAAAAAAACAATGTTATTGCGTTTGATAGTGGTTACATAAAGTCAAGAACAGCAATTCTAGATGCCAATATAACAACACTATTAGCTGCTGTTATTCTTTTTTTTATGGGATCAGGACCAATTAAAGGTTTTTCAATTACATTAGGAGTTGGAATTTTTACAACTCTGTTTTCTGTATATTTTATTGCAAGACTTCTAACTGGTTTATATGTGGTTAAAAATAAAGATAAAGTAGGACTTATATAAATGATACCATTCAACAAATATTACAATCAATTCAATATAATTTCGATTGTCTTAATAGTATTTTCTTTAGGATTATTATTTTTTAAAGGTTTAAATTATGGAATTGATTTTAAAGGTGGCACTTTAATTGAATTAAGATCAACTGATAACAAAATTAATGTAAGTTCATTAAGAGACTCTTTAAGCCAAATGAATTTGGGTGACGTTTCAGTCAAGAAATTTGGAAATGATCAAGATTATTTGATTAAATTTGAGATAAATGATGCAAAAAATGATGTTATTGAGAATATCAAAAATAATTTAGAAAACAGTTATGGAAATAATTTTAACTTTAGAAGAGTTGAAAATGTTGGACCTAAAGTCAGTAGTGAATTATTAAGATCTGGTATTATTGCCATTTCACTTTCATTAGCAGTTATGCTTATTTATATTTGGATAAGATTTGAATGGCAATTCAGCTTAGGTGCAATAGTTGCTTTATTTCATGATGTTATTGTTACTTTAGGTATGTTTTCTTTATTCAGTCTAGAGATTAATTTATCAATTATTGCTGCAGTATTAACAATTGTAGGATACTCAATGAATGATACTGTTGTTATTTTTGATCGACTAAGAGAAAACCTACGCAAATATTCTGATATTAAGATTTTTGAATTAACTAATATTTCAATTAATGAGACATTATCTCGTACTTTATTAACATCAATAACTACACTATTGGCACTTCTTGCTATTTATATTTTTGGTGGAGAGATCCTAAGGGGATTTTCTTTTGCAATGATACTTGGGGTAATCTTTGGAACTTATTCGTCAATTTATATAGCTAACACCGTGCTAGTTAGACTTAATGTAACTCAAAAAACTGTTTTAAGAGAAGAAAATAAAGATTAATTAATATAAATTTTGTGCTGCTACCATTGCTAAAAGCATTGGCAGTGAAAGAAGTGTATTGGTTCTTGAAAATAACATTGCTGTCTTAGCAGATTTAGCTTTTACATCTGGCTCACAATCAACGATACCTAATGCTCTTTTTTGATTAGGCCATATTACAAACCAAACATTAAAAGCCATTATTATTCCTAGCCACATTCCAATACCAATAGCTGCATGTTTTGGAATACCAGATCCAATACTCAAAGTCATCGCATCGTGTAGATAGCCATTTAATCCAGCTAAGATTAATCCTGACAATATAGTAAAAAAAGCCGCCCATCTAAAATAGAAAAGAGCAGCTGGAGCTATAACTTTTCCTATAGCAGGTTTTTGTTCATCAGGGATTTTTGACATATTTGGAATTTGGACAAAATTAAAATACCAAAGTAAACCAATCCACATAATACCAACTAATACATGAGTGTATCTTGCAACCCAACTCCAAA
>JAYPSX010000268.1:0-2010 GCA_038133315.1 Hyphomicrobiales bacterium | reverse complement strand
GTTTGGTCTATAAATAGTTTTTTTCATTTTTTTATTAACTCGATCAAAATATTTATATATAATTTTATACTGTTTAGTCAAAATCATTAATTATTTATTATCACTTGAGTAGGTTAACGCAATGAACAAAAAATCAAATCTTTCCGATATAAGTAAGCTTGATTTTGAGGAAGCGATGGATCAATTAAATGAAATCATTGAAGGTTTAGAAAGCGGTGATGTAAAATTATCTGAGTCCGTAGAGAAATTTGAATATGGTTCAAAGCTTGCAAAACATTGTAAAGAACTTCTTGAAAATGCAGAGTCTAGAATCAAGGCAATTAAGATTGATAAAAAAGGTGAAATAATAAATCAAAAGGATATAAGTTTATCTAATGAAAGTGATCATTGATGAACTCATCACCTTATCTAGATAAAATTGATGATCCATCAATTCTTAGAAAATTAGATGAAAAAGATTTACCAATTCTTGCAAATGAATTGAGAAATGAACTAATTGAAATTGTTTCTAAGACTGGTGGTCATCTGGGTGCAGGATTAGGAGTTGTTGAGCTAACTATTGCATTACATTATGTTTTTAATACTCCGCATGACAGGATTATTTGGGATGTGGGGCATCAGTCATATCCGCATAAAATTCTGACTGGAAGAAGAAAACAAATGCACACTCTTAGGACTGGAGGAGGGTTATCTGGTTTTACAAAAAGGTCAGAAAGTGAATATGACTCATTTGGAGCGGCGCATTCATCTACATCAATATCGTCTGGACTGGGTATGAGTATTGCGCGAGATATTCAGAAAGAAGATTATAATATAATTTCTGTTATTGGTGATGGTGCTATGAGTGCTGGCATGGCATTTGAAGCTCTTAATAATGCTGGAGCAATGAAAAATAAATTAATAGTTATACTAAATGATAATGATATGTCAATTGCACAACCTGTTGGAGCTATGAGTGCTTATTTAGCTAAATTAATTTCAGGAGGATTTTATCGAGGTTTTAGAAAATATGCGAAAAGAATAATAAGGCATCTTCCAAATTCAATGAAGAAAATCTTGCAAAAGGTCGAAGGTCATGGAAGGAGTTTCTTTACAGGAGGAACTCTATTTGAAGAGCTTGGATTTTACTATGTGGGACCAATAGATGGTCATAATTTCAATCATCTACTACCAATATTGAAGAATGTTAAATCACATAATGATGGTCCAATTCTTGTTCATGTTGTAACCAAGAAGGGCAAGGGGTATTCCCCTGCTGAGAATTCGGCAGATAAATATCATGGCGTATCAAAATTTGATGTAGATACTGGTTTACAAGAAAAAAAACTATCAAATATTCCCACTTATACAAAAATCTTTTCTGATCAATTAATACATGAAGCATCGAAAGATGATAAAATTATCGCTATTACAGCTGCAATGCCATCTGGAACAGGTCTCGATGCATTTCAAAATAAATTTCCTGATAGATATATTGATGTTGGGATTGCAGAACAACATGCAGTGACATTTGCTGCGGGTCTAGCGATTGATAAATTTAAACCATTTTGTGCAATTTATTCAACATTCCTCCAAAGAGCATATGATCAAATTATTCATGATGTTGGAATTCAGAATTTGCCAGTCAGATTTGCTATAGATAGAGCAGGGTTAGTTGGTGAGGATGGGGCAACTCATGCAGGTACATTTGATATTATGTATCTTTCTTCTATTCCTAATTTTGTAGTAATGGCGCCTTCAGATGAATTAGAATTAGCAAGGATGATTAAAACTGCGGTTGACTATAACGATGGACCCATTGCCTTTCGATATCCTCGTGGGAGTGGTTTAGGTGTCGAATTCCCTACTAAAATTGATAAGATCCAAATTGGAAAAGGTCGAATGGTAGTCAAAGGAAATGAAGTATTAATTATATCATTTGGCTCAATATTAAAAGAGTGTATGGGAGCTGTTGAAACCCTAAATAAATTAAATATTCAGCCAACAGTAATTGACGCTCGATTTGCAAAA
>JAYPSX010000267.1:0-2011 GCA_038133315.1 Hyphomicrobiales bacterium | reverse complement strand
CTATAATGAATCAAGACACTAAGTTGTTTGGAATAATGGTGTTATTAGCCATATCTTTTATGGTATTATTCTCAGTAGTTCAATGCTCCTCAGAAGAAGAGGACAATACCCCTCCTCCAAGCATTGTTATAACCCCAAAACCAGAACCTGAACCAACACCAGCACCAGTTCAATACACATTAACAGTTTCTGCAGGAGAAGGAGGATCTGTTTCTACAGAAGGAGGAACTTATGATGAAGGGACTTCTGTAACAATAACTGCAACTCCAAATGAGGGTTACCAGTTTGTAGGATGGGAAGGGAGTGATTCAACGGAGGCTTCATTGACTGTTACCTTAGGGGCTAATACAACTTTAAATGCCATTTTTACATCTTCACAATTTAAGTACTTAGGAGAAGAGTACAATCAAATTAATAAACTAACTTCTCACTATATTAATCAAAAAACCATTAGATATCTTTCACAAGATGACGTATTTAAAAAAATTAATGTTCCTCAAAATAATCCTACTATTTATTGGCGTACTTCAGTTCAAAACACAGTAATTGATGATTTTGATAAAAACGGAACTTTAGATGTATTTGGATTTTGGTTTAAATCAACTCCAGATTACGAGTTTGGAAGTATAGAGCCAGGTAAATACTTCTTATACCAAGACTTTTTTACAGATAACCCAAAAGAACCAATTTTTTGGGATACAGAAATAGTATGGAATTCAGACCTATTATTATCTGATTTAAATGGAGATGGTCAAAATGAAATAATTTCTTTCAATGATAACAGTCATGATGCTAGAGTTTGGGAGGATGAGGGGAATATTATGCCAAATATGCCCACTGAAATAATTAGCATAGACTCAAACTTGAATTTTTCAAAAAGCTTTGTTGGAGATCCAATAAAATGCCATGACGCTAGTCTTGGAGATGTTGACGGCGATGGTGATATTGATATTGTATTTTTTCCATTTAGTGATGATAATAACAAATTTCCTTTGTTATACAGAAACGAAGGAACTGGAAATTTTATTGTAGAGAACCTTTTTATCAATGAATCTCTATACTCAAATTATTCAAACTTTTTCGCTCTTTCATATGATGTTTTTGATTTAAACAATGATGGTAATTTAGATATTATTGTTGCTTCAAGACCAAATTTAAAAAGAGAGAATTTTTACAGCAACCCTCCCTCTTATTATGAAGTGAATCAAAATATTGAAATTTTTTGGGGTAATGGAACAGGTCTCTTTGATACTGAGAATAAAGCAGTTTTTAATGTAGCAAACAATTATAACTATGATTTATCTGTTTTAGGTTACGGGTTTAGTGATTATGACTTAGATGGTGATGTTGATATTTTTATAACTACGACTAGAGCTGAGGAATGGAGACTTTTAGGTCTAGAAAATGTTACTGTAGCAGCAAATAGTGGATTGTATTATAACAATTACTTAATTTATGCTTTTAGAAATGATGATAATATTTTTAATGATGTTTCTGATGAAATAATTGATATTCAGAAAGATATGAGCTTAACAAAACATTCAAATTTTTATAAGATATATTTTATAGACATCGATGATGATGGTGATTTCGATTTAATTCCTGGCAAAAATAATATTGATACTGAATTTGAACAGTTAAAATTATTGTACTGGGAAAACACAGGGGGTCAATTTGTTAGACGAGAAAACGAATAAAAAATTTTCTTTTACACCAACGCCTACAACACTATAGCATCACATTTCCCAAGTATAACAGGCTCTCACAGAGGAATTTAATGATGTCGTTTGGGGGTGTTTTGTTTGGGGTTTGTGGGGATACGTGATGGGGATTAGATTTTGTTCAAAAATGATCAAAATCCTTCAAAAATGATCAAAAACCGTCAAAAATGAGCCAAAATTGATCAAAAATGGCTAAAAATGATAAAAAAACAGCTTTTTTAATTCTGGCTATAGAGACATTATGTAATTGTAAAAATCTTCACTAACTCGAAACCAATATCCATTCTCTT
>JAYPSX010000266.1:0-2012 GCA_038133315.1 Hyphomicrobiales bacterium | reverse complement strand
TTTATGTTAAATGTTTGCTTGATTGGCAAAAGAAATTTAATCTCATTGGGAGGTCAACAATAGAGAATGTTTGGGAGCGGCATATCCTCGACTCCATTCAGCTTCTAACACTGTTGCCAAAAGATTATGTGACTTTAATGGATATTGGAACGGGCGCTGGGTTGCCTGGATTCATTCTTGCTATATGTGAGGGCGAAGAAAAAGATATCTATCTTGTAGACTCGAATAAAAAGAAATGCAGCTTCTTAGAACATGTTGCACATGAATGTAATATAAGGGTCAAAATACATCCAGATCGTGTTGAAAATATGAATATAGGAACCACCAAAATAGACGTTATAACAGCCCGTGCCTTTTCTAGTATTGATAATATTTTTCGGCTCACAAAACCCTATATTCACGGTAAAAGTAAATATTTGTTACAAAAGGGTATTAATGCAAAAACGGAGTTGACCAACTCAAAAATTTCGTCACAATTGAATGTGAAATATATATCAAGTGTAACAAACAAAGAAGCATTTATATTAGATATTGAGTTATAGACATGTTTGGTTTTGGAAATAAAAAAAATAAAGAAACGCAAATTTTTGCACTAGCGAACCAGAAAGGTGGTGTTGGCAAAACTACAACAACTTTGAATTTGGGGTGTGCAATAGCTGGCGCTGGAGAGAGTGTTTTGATAATTGATTTAGATCCACAGGGAAACGCTTCTACGGGTTTGGGCATCAATAAAGATGATCGAGAGTTTTCAAGCTATGACATATTAACTGGCGAAAAGGATATCAATCAGATTAAGATGGAAACCATTGTTGGTAATCTTCAAATTGTTCCGTCAACTCTGGATCTATTAGGTCTTGAAGCAGTTCTAGCTAATGATAATGAAAAATCATATAAGCTTAAAAGAGCTATTGAAAAACTCAATAAAGACGCTGAAAAAAAATATAGTTATATTCTTATTGATTGTCCACCATCACTTAACCTCATTACTATCAATGCCTTGGCGGCTGCAAATGGTATTATCGTCCCACTGCAATGTGAGTTTTATGCACTTGAGGGGCTTGGCCAATTGCTAGAGACTGTAGATCATGTCAGAAACACATTGAATAAGGATTTACTTATTCATGGTGTACTTCTTACAATGTTTGATGAAAGAAATAATTTATCTGGTCAGGTTGCAAAAGACGTTAGAGATTTTATGGGTGATAAAGTATATAAAACAGTCATTCCAAGAAATGTAAGGGTTTCAGAAGCACCATCTTATGGAAAACCAGTTATGCTTTACGATCATAAATGTGTAGGCTCTCAGGCCTATTTAAATCTTGCTGCAGAGGTGCTTAAGAAAGATAACAAGACATCAAACAATAACATAAATGTGAGGTAACAGACGTGGCTGAGCAATCAAATTCATCAACAAGGCTCGGAAGAGGATTGGCATCATTAATAGGTGATGTTCCAAAAGAAGTAATATCTAATAATACCCAAGAAGAGATAAATGTATCATTAATTCCCATAGAAAATATTCAAGCAAACAAGCAGAATCCGCGAAGTATTTTCTCGGAAGAAGAATTAATTGATCTATCAAATTCAATTAAAGAAAAAGGAATTGTTCAACCAATAATCGTACGCAAAAGAGATAACGATAGTTCTTATGAAGTTATTGCAGGTGAGCGAAGATGGAGGGCTGCCCAAATAGCACAATTGGATAAAATACCTGCCATAATTAAATCTTTATCCGATGATGATGCGCTTGAGATAGCGATTATTGAAAATGTTCAAAGAAGTAATTTAAATCCTATTGATGAAGCATCAGGTTACAAAAGATTAATCGAAATATATAATTATACTCAAGAAGACCTGGCAAACGTAATAGGAAAAAGCAGAAGTTATATTGCTAATATCCTCAGGCTTACTAATTTGCCATTAAAAGTTCAGGAATATCTATCGTCAGGTCAGCTTACAATTGGTCATGCAAGAGCACTTATAGGATCTGATGATGCGGAAAAAATAGCAAG
>JAYPSX010000265.1:0-2021 GCA_038133315.1 Hyphomicrobiales bacterium | reverse complement strand
TTCAGTAAGATTTAGAATTGTTACTGAAAAATTATCAGGAATAGCTTTAATTGATGGAAAATTAGGTTTTATTGTTTCTGTTTTATATCCAAATTCTGACTCATCCATTTCAGATTCTTTAAATGCCAAATTTCCTGAATAACTTACGGACATGACATTTGCATCAAGTTGACCTACTACAATTTGTCTCTTTTGCGGTTTAGCTCTTGCTTCAAGCCCTAAACGATGAACTTTACCAATAACCGCATTACGTGTTACATCACCAAGACGGTTTGCGATTTGGCTCGCACTTAAGCCTTCGCTCCAAAGCTTTTTTAATTGCTCTACTCTTTCGTCTGTCCAAGCCATAGCAGTCCCTCAATTTGTAATAATAATGAAATCAATATGTTGTTGTAATAACTACACTCAATAGTACTACATTTATGCAAAAACATAACTTTTATGTGTTGTTTTCAACAGAGATAAGTAATATAAATACATAGAATTAAACTATGAATAACACACTCAAAAATTCCAGCAAAAGAAAAGAAATTGGTCTGGTCAATTGGCTTGGTTTATATACACAAATACAACGTGAAATTAGAAGGTTTCTAAAAGTTTGGCAACAAACTGTGTTTGGACCCCTAATGACGGCTTTGCTTTTTTTGTTTGTTTTTTCAGTTGCAATAGGAAAAGCACGACCAGAAATCTTTGGGATGCCTTTTTCTCATTTCTTAGCCCCTGGTATAATTATGATGATGATATTACAGAATGCTTTTGCAAATACATCATCATCGATAGTTAGCGGAAAAATTCAAGGAAATATCGTAGACCTCTTGCTCCCACCAATGAATGCGGTAGAACTAACTATAGGATATGTTGCGGGTGGCGTTGTACGAGGATGTTTGATTGCATTGATTGGCTTCTCTATTATTACACTTTATTTGAAAATTGATTTTTATAGTATTTTCATCATACTATACTATTCACTCATGGGCTCACTTTTCATGAGCCTCATTGGTATTATTGGGGGTTTATGGGCTGAAAAATTTGACCATATGGGAGCAGTCACAAACTTTATTATAACCCCAATGACATTTCTATCTGGTACATTTTATTCTATAAAAGATCTTCCACAAAATATACAAACTATAGCTCAATATAATCCTTTTTTTCAGGCTATAGATGGCTTTAGATATGGGATTACGGGACATGCAGATGGTAATTTATTGCTGGGTGGCTTATGCTTAATGTTATTAAACATAATTCTATTTTCAATCAGCTGCTATTTATTTCATATCGGTTACAAATTGAAGTCATAACTAAATTGAATGTAATTGACTAAATAATTTTTAAGATTAAAATATCCAATTTAACTTAAAATAATTTTACTTTATGAATAATTCAGTAGCCAAGACATATAACAGGAAAAATGTTTCATTTTCTTATGGGAATGGAATTTATTTATACACTGCTGATGGTGATAAATATATGGACCTGGCAGCAGGAATTGCTGTAAATATACTGGGGCATTCAAACGAAAAACTAATCAAAGCCCTCAAAGGTCAAGCTGAGAAACTATGGCATGTCTCAAACCTCTATAATATTGAAGGGCAACAGAAACTCGCAGAGAAATTAACATTAAGTTCATTTGCTGATAAAGTTTTTTTCTGTAACTCTGGGGCAGAAGCTGTTGAGTGTACGATAAAAGCTGCAAGAAGGTATCATTTTAACAAAGGTAACAATGATAAGTCTAAAATCATAACTTTCAAGGGGTCGTTCCACGGAAGAACTCTGGGAACTATAGCTGCCGCTAATAATAGCTCACATCTGGAGGGTTTTGGACTCCCGTTACAGGGGTTCATAAATATTGAGCGAAATAATCTTGATGAATTAAGAAGCTCCATAAATGATACTATTGCAGCAATATTAATCGAACCTATCCAGGGTGAAGGGGGTATTAACACCTTTGAAAAGAACTTCATCAATGAAGTAAACAATATTGCAAAAGCAAACGATATTTTAATCCTATTTGATGAAGT
>JAYPSX010000264.1:0-2023 GCA_038133315.1 Hyphomicrobiales bacterium | reverse complement strand
ATTAATTGACTCTTATTTTGCAAACAAGTCTAAAAAATTAACGTCTTTACTTTTGATAATAGTAGGATCTATCCTTCTTACTGTTTCTGCAAAACTCAGCGTCCCATTTTATCCAGTTCCAATGACTATGCAAACTCTAGTGGTACTATTTATTGGACTTACTTTTGGTAGGTTTCTTGGTCCCCTTACTATATTTACATATCTTGCTCAAGGTGCATTAGGTCTTCCTGTTTTTGCAAATGGAGGAGGATTATTGTACCTGATGGGTCCCACAGGTGGCTATCTCTTAGGTTTCTTTTTATCAGCTATTATATTAAGCTACATTGCCGATTTAGGTTGGAATAGAAGTTATCTTCTTACTTTTATTTCACTAATGATAGGATCATTTGTAATATTTTTTATTGGATTGACTCAGTTGGGATTTTTATTAGGTAAATCTGTGTCTGAAACAATTAGTTTGGGTTTACTGCCATTTATATATGGTGAGTTATTCAAAATCAGTATATTAGCAATTTTTGTTCCATTAATATCGAGGAAATAATTCAGCTATCCAAAATACTAAATTTATGAATAAAATTAAAATCGCACCTTCAATTTTATCAGCAGATTTTTCAAACCTAGCCTCTGATATTATAAAGGTTGAAAAAGCTGGAGCTGATATTTTACATATTGATGTTATGGATGGTCACTTTGTAAATAATATTACATTCGGACCAGCTCTAATTAGATCTATTAGAAATAAATCCTCTCTGCACTTTGACGTTCATTTGATGATTAATCCAGCAGATAAATATATTGATGATTTTATTTCAGCTGGCGCAGATACCATCTCAGTTCATATCGAGTTACAAGAGAATATCTCGAATACAATCAACCTGATTAAATCGCAGGGGAAAAGAGCTGGATTAGCAATAAATCCTGATACTGCCATCGATAAAATATTACCATATAGTGAAATTATAGATCAGGTTATAATAATGTCTGTTCATCCAGGCTTTGCTGGGCAGAGCTTCATAGAGGCGACTTATGATAGAATCAAAACACTGAGGGGTATTTTAAATAATAGCAGAGTTGATATTGAGGTTGATGGAGGAGTCAATTCTGAAAACTCGACTCGCTGTGTTCAGGCAGGATGTAATATACTTGTTGCTGGCTCATCTATTTTTAATTCTAATGATTATAAGAAAAATATAGATGATATAAGAAAAAATATGTGATCAAGATATTTCTAATGAGTATTCTGTTGGTTTGATATTTCTATCTATTCTACCATTTTTAATTTGAATAAATCTGTCGACGTAATTAACCGCTTCAATAGGTGTATGCAAGACCATTACTATTGTAAGTTTTTTTTCATCTCTAATTTTTTTTATAAGATTTAACATTTCGATACGAAGATTAGGGTCAAGTTGACTGAATGGTTCATCAAGTAATAATATTTTTTTATTTGATAAAACTATTCTACCAATTGCAACTCTCTGTCTCTCTCCTCCCGACAGGATACCGATATCATAATTATTTTTATCACTCAGATTTAAATAATCGAGTATATCTTGTACTTCTTTTTTTTCACTAGTATTTAATTTTAATCTAGGACTAATACCAATAGCAATATTTTCGTAAACGCTTAAATGAGGGAATAGATTATTTTCTTGGAATAGGCATGATACAGGTCTTTCTGAGGGATGTACGGAATTCATTTCAACAGAATTAATCACTATAGATCCTGAGTCTGCATATACAAAGCCTGCAATTAGATTTAATAATGTTGATTTTCCGGAACCACTTTGACCAATTATACCAATCCATTCACCATTATCTATATTTAGGGAATAGTTGGTTTTAAAATCATCTAATTTTACAGATAGATTTTGAGCTTTAATCATTTTTTTCTCCAAATATCTGTTCTGCGATAAATATAATTGAGGTAGTTAATATTAATAGTATTAATATTCCCTGTGCAGCATTATCCATCCTATATGAACCAAGGCTTTGATAAATATACAGTGGTAATGTCCTAATA
>JAYPSX010000263.1:0-2029 GCA_038133315.1 Hyphomicrobiales bacterium | reverse complement strand
GGTAAATCAGATGTATCAAACTTAGTAATTTCACTTATACCGGAATGTCCAGCAATTAACTTATTCCATACAAAGTCGGTACCAACACCTAAAGGTGTTACCAAACCTAAACCAGTAACAACTACTCGTCTCATTTGAAAACTAA
This sequence comes from Hyphomicrobiales bacterium, assembly GCA_038133315.1. Classification (GTDB taxonomy): domain Bacteria; phylum Pseudomonadota; class Alphaproteobacteria; order Rhizobiales; family TMED25; genus TMED25. Next base: position 1,884 of record JAYPSX010000263.1, on the reverse strand, counting down.
ATTATGATTTTGATTTCTCAAGAAAAGAGATTGCATCACCAACGGTCTGAATTGTTTCCGCAGCATCATCAGGAATTTCAACTTCGAACTCTTCTTCAAATGCCATAACTAATTCGACTGTATCTAAACTATCCGCGCCTAGATCATCGATAAAGCTGGCCTTTTCATCAACTTTATCTGCATCTACACCTAGATGCTCAATAACGATTTTTTTTACGCGTTCAGCTACATCACTCATTTTCTACCTCTGTTTGTTGATATAATTTACCATTTAATTACTAATATATTTATAAATATTTAACTACAATCAAAAAATTTGTTTTTTCTATATAAATCTATTAATCAAAACTAATATAAAGCCATCCCACCATTTACATGTAATGTTTGCCCTGTAATATATTTTGACATATCACTTGATAGAAAAAGGCAAGAATCCGCTATATCATCTGGTGATCCTAATTTTGCCATTGGTATTCTGGATAGAATTACCTCTCTTTGTTTGTCGTTCAGTGAGTCAATCATATCTGAGTCAATCATTCCAGGCGCTACACAATTAACATTTATGCCTCGTGTTGCAACTTCTATGGCAAGAGATTTAGTAAAACCAACTAATGCTGATTTTGTAGATACATAATTTGTTTGCCCTGGATTACCTGTAAACCCAACAACAGAAGAAATGGATACTATTTTTCCACTTCTCTGCTTAAACATTTGCTTTGTGACATTCTTTGTGAGCTTGTAAACAGAATTTAGATTTATATTTAACACATCAAGCCAATCTTGATCCTTCATTCTTATCAACAAATCATCTTTTTTTATCCCAGCATTATTTATTAACACATCAATTCTTCCAAAATCTTGAAGGACCTCTTCACTCAGTGCATCAATGTTTGAAAAATTTGAGAGATCACACTTGTATATAGCATTTTCTTTGCCAAGATTTTCTAATAACGAATTAAGTTTATCTTCATTTGTTCCTGAAAGAGCGATACGTGCTCCTACTGATGATAACTTCTTTGCAATTGCTGACCCTAAACTTCCAGTAGCACCAGTCAAAAGCACAACTTTATCTTTCATATTAATCATTTTTCCTCTCAATCTAACGCGATAGTTTTACAATTATAATATAAATTCATCTATTTGATTTGGTTCGCTTACAGATATGGTATTTGCTTCACCATTAATTCTCTTAATCATTCCAGTTAAAACCTTTCCAGCTCCAATTTCAATTGATGTTACAACATCATTTTCGAATGCATATTTGATACTTTCTGTCCATCTTACACGTTCAGTAATTTGTCTAACTAAAAGCTCTGGTAATTGATTCCCCTTTGTAACTATGCTCGCAGTCACATTGCTTAACAAAGGTACAATTGGGTCAGATATGTCGACATCTTGAAGTGCGTCATGCATAATTTCAGCCGCAGGCCCCATCAAACGTGAATGAAAAGGAGCGCTTACTGGTAATTTAAGAGCTCTCTTTGCCCCATAATCAGGGGATGCATCAATTGCAGCCTCTATGGCGTCTAAGTGACCGCTGACCACCACTTGACCTGGAGCATTGTCATTAGCTACATCACAAATTCTATTTGGATATTTTGAAGTTATCATTGCAACAAGCTCTTCTGCTTGATTAATATCAGACCCTATCAAAGCTGCCATCGAACCTTCACCAAGAGGAACTGCCTTTTGCATAGACTGACCTCTCAATCTTAATAATTTTGCAGCAACACTTAAATTTAAAGACCTCACAGCAACCAATGCAGAGTATTCACCTAACGAATGTCCAGCCACAAAAGAAACTTTTCTGAAGTCAATGCCAATTTCCGTCTCAATAGCCCTCAATATAGCTATACTAACTGACATAATTGCAGGTTGGGCATT
>JAYPSX010000262.1:0-2033 GCA_038133315.1 Hyphomicrobiales bacterium | reverse complement strand
TCTTAGACCTTTACTCATATTTTTTTATTTAGAATATCATCAGCTTCTTTTTCGTATTTATAGTAAGAAAGATAATCATATAATTCATCTCTTGTCTGCATATCATTTAGCATATGCTCTTGAGAATCAGATTTGACTAATTCTTTATAAACTTTTTCTGCTGATTTACTCATTGCTCTAAATGCAGTAAGAGGATATAAAATCATAGATACTCCAGCAGTATGTAAATCCTTTTTTGAAAATAAAGGGGTTTTTCCAAACTCTGTGATATTTGCTAGAATAGGGACAGAAAATGATTCATTAATTTTTTTATATCCATCAAGAGATACCAATGCCTCTGGAAAAATCATATCTGCACCTGCATCAATATATGCTTGGAATCTCTCTAAAAGTTTTTCCTCATTCTCTACAGCTAGAGCATCCGATCTTGCCATGATTACAAAACTATCATCAGTCCTTGCATCAACTGATGCCTTGATCCTATCTTGCATTTCTAAAATTGAAACTAGTTTTTTATTGGGTCTGTGTCCACATCTTTTAAGATCTACTTGGTCTTCAATATGAATAGCAGCAACATTTTCTTTCTCCAAAGATCTTACAGCATTTTGAATTGATTTTAATGATCCAAATCCTGTATCTATATCAACGAGTAATGGCAAATCACATACTGAGGTAATTCTTCTGGCATCTTCTAAAACATCTTTAAGCTTAGTAAAACCAAGATCAGGCAGCCCAAAAGATGCTGCAGCAACTCCACTACCAGATAAATAAATTGATTTTACACCATTTTTTTTTGCTATTATTGATGAGTAAGCATTTATTGTTCCATAAATAGATAACGGTTCATCTTTATTTTCAACAAGTTGTCTGAATAACCTACCTCTCATAGGATAAAATAGTTAATGGTTACATTTCAAACATAAATTAATTTTTGAAAAGATTTGTTACAACTTTGAATTTTTCTCCCATTCAATAAATTTTTCAATATCATCTTGGACTGATTTATAAATCCAAGCAATTAAAGCTATATCATCTATTAATCCAGTAACTGGAATAAAATCAGGGATCAAGTCAACAGGATAAATAAAGTAAATTAAACCCGCAACTAAAAGACAGATAGTTTTCCATGGGACATAAGAATATTGTTTAGAAGTATATGCATTTATCATTCTAATAAATAATCTTAAGGAGTCATTGAGCTTATCCGTTGTTTTTTTATCACTTGATATTTCTTTCAATTTTTTTAAGACATCCTCAATTAGCTTCTTTAGCTTCTCATCATCACTTATAATTTTTTTTGCTTTAACTAAGTATTCTTTTAATGATTTATCATTATTCATAGTATTAATTAATTGATTCTAAAATAAAACTTGAACTATCGATTTGAGCAGTTAGAGGAGGATTTTTTTTAATTATTTCAATTCTACAAAATTGAATATTTTTAAACTTAGAATGGATATCTTTTGAAATTTTATGAGCTGCAGTTTCAATTAGATTAAATTTTTTAGACATTATGTTATTAATAATAGAGAATAGATCTGAGTAATCAATTGTTCCTTCAATTGTATCATTGAATTTAATTTTATCTACTTCTACTGAAATATTAATAATAAAAGCATTACCATTAACTTTTTCAATATCAAAAAGACCAATTTTTGAATGAAAAACTAAACCATTAAGAGATATAATTGATTTATTAATTTTCATCGAAAGTATCAAAGAATGATTTCTGGATATTATCAGACTTCTTTTTTTCAGACTTATTTTCTTCAAATTCTGTTTCAGGCTCAGAATCTATATCTTCATTTTCAGACTCTAGTGAATCGTCTTCATTTTCGTAGAAAATATTATTTTCTTCTTCATTCTGATCACCTTCATTATTATTTTCATGTCCTCCAAAAATATCACCTGCAGACAATCCCTCTTCATAATTATCCTCTTCCTCCTCCTCATGCTTTTCTTTAGAAAATAAATCTTGAGTTTCGTTTGAATCATTTTCGATTGATTACAGATTATCTTCATCTGAAGATTCA
>JAYPSX010000261.1:0-2046 GCA_038133315.1 Hyphomicrobiales bacterium | reverse complement strand
TTCTAAAAGATACCATATCAGGTAAATCAGAAGAATCAGAAGAAACAAAACAAACTCTGATTTATAGTTTTTTAAATCTTTTAAAAATTTGTCATCCGTTTATGCCGTTCGTAACTGAAGAAATAAATGAGATCTTTTCAGATAATAAAACAATGCTTGTTTCTTCAAATTGGCCAACTATGATTAAAGTGGACTCAAATCACGCTGAAACCAGTTTTAAATTTTTGATTGATCTTATCAGTGAAATTAGATCAATCCGTTCTGAACTTAGAGTTCCACCATCCAATAAAATTAATTTATTCATTAATGGTGATAAAGGTGATTTGTTTAACACTTTAAACAAAAATATAAAAGAACTAGAAAGAATGGCGCGTTTATCATCAATTGTATTTATAGATACACTATCTGATAATTTAATACAATTTTCAATCTCTGGTATAAGTTTTGGCCTGGATTTGAGTGGCGTTATTGATGTTCAACAAGAGCTTGATCGATTAGATAAAGAATTAAAGAAGATTAATATTGATTTATCTGTAGTTGATAAAAAACTAAGTAATGAACAATTTTTGAATAATGCCCCTAAAGAAATAATTGAAAAACAGGAAAATATAAGAAAAGAACTTAATTTGAATAAAGATGAAATAATTTTATCAATCGAGAAGATAAAGAAAATTTCATAATAAATTAATAAAATATTTAATCTTCAAACTGAAAAAACGGCTGATACTGGGACGTGGTCAGAGGGCTTATCTAAGCCTCTTGTTTGTGAGTAAGTCCTAAAATTATTAATCATAGAACATGCTGATCCAGACAAAAGTATATGATCTATTCGAATGCCATGATTTTTCTCCCATGCACCGCCTTGATAATCCCAGTGTGTAAAATCAACATTACCCTTGTTCATGAATTCATGAGCATCATAAAGCCCAAGGTTACATAACTCACGATACTTCTTTTTTGATTCTATTCTAAATAATGCATCATCAGTCCAACGAGTATGATCATAGACATCATTCTCTGTTGGAATAATGTTAAAATCTCCAAGTATTATGTATGGGATTTCTTTTGAAATATTTTCCTTAGCCCAGCTTATTAGTTGTTCCATCCACCGAAGTTTGTAATCAAATTTTTCAGATGGGTATGGGTTTCCATTTGGGAGATAAATACAATTGATTATGATTTCTGGATTATTAGGTAACTCTATGCATGCTTCTATAAACCTTGCTTGTTCATCAACATTATCTTCATCTAAATTATATGAGATTTTTGATAATTCATATTTTGATAATATAGCAACACCATTAAATGATTTTTGTCCATTGACATAGCAATTATATCCGAGTGCTTCTATTTCTTTATTTGGAAAATCATCATTAACACATTTAATCTCTTGCAAGCATAAAATATCAGGTGAATTGTCTTTTAACCAATCTATAAAAATATCTTTCCTGGCTCTAATGCCGTTAACATTCCAGGTAGCTATTGATAAATTCATTAAAGATTAAATTGTAAAGCTAACGCCACATCCACATGAGGATGATGCATTTGGATTGTCTATCTTAAATGATGACTCCAGAAGTGTATCGGTATAATCAACTACTGAACCTTTGAGATAATTAATAGACATATCATCTATAATAACTTTGGCACCATTATGAATAAATTCAATGTCTGATTTTTCTACATTGTTTGTTAGGCTGAATTCATACTGAAACCCAGAACATCCACCTCCTTTTACCTCAATTCTGAAGGCATTATTACCAGAGTCCTTCTCTAATAATTTTAAAATATGTGATGCAGCAATATCAGTTATTTTGATGTCATTCATTTTTGCAAAAACTCCAAAAAAAGCCTATTAAATGATTATACATATAATTATAATGTAGTTGATGTCAGGTTTCAATAAAATTGCCTTTAATAAAAATCTAAACTCAAAAAGATTATTTGATGAGACAGATAATTTTCGTTCACCTTTTCAACGAGATAGAGATAGAATTCTTCATTCAAATGCTTTCCGAAGATTAGCTCATAAAACACAAGTTTTCT
>JAYPSX010000260.1:0-2046 GCA_038133315.1 Hyphomicrobiales bacterium | reverse complement strand
AGGATAATTCCTTCATTCTTAACAAGATTGTAGACATGTGGGAGTGCCTCATTATCTTCAATAGAATAACTAAAATCAATTTTTTCAATCTCTTCGATAATGGGTGTTACACGTCCTAAACCTATTCCTTCTGTTATGGAGTCACCACTTGAAGCTTCAACCTTATTATTGGTAAAATAATTATACATAGCAGCGCCCTTAGGGTCAGCTAGACCAATTTTTACTTTTGGTTTTTTTTCTCTGAGATATTTTGATACGCCAGATAAGGTTCCACCAGTTCCAACAGCGCAAATAAAACCATCTATTTCGTTGTTTGTTTGTTCAAAAATTTCAGGACCTGTTGTGCTGTAATGAGCTAGCATATTGTCGAGGTTGTTCCATTGGTCAGCAAATATTGCTCCATTTGGGTTTGTTTTGATTTCTTCTTCTGCAATTCTTCTTGCTACATGTTGATAATTATCAGGGTTTGAGAAAGGTACCGCAGGTACTTTTATAAGATCAACTCCTAGTGCTAATAATGTATCAAATTTTTCTTGGCTTTGTGTTTCTGGAATAATAATTTTTACATTATAACCTTTAGCATTTGCAACGAGAGCGATGCCAATTCCAGTATTTCCAGCCGTACCTTCAACTATGGTCCCACCTTTCTTTAACTCACCTCTTTTTTCAGCATTTTCAATTATGCTGAGAGCAGCGCGGTCTTTAACTGACAGGCCAGGATTTAAAAATTCTGCTTTTCCATAGATATTGCAGGATGTTAGTTCTGAAACTTCTTTTAAGTGGATTAGAGGGGTATTTCCTATCTGTGAAATAATATTTTTCATAATACTTTTATAATGTCACAAAATAATAAAAACAAACTATTTATATTAATCTATTGATATAATATGTTATTATATTGAAGTTATAAATACTCTTTAGAGGATTGCAAAATTGAAAAACTCAACTCAACATATCATTATGATAGTTTTAGTAGCTATTATGGTAGCTACAGCTTTTTATATTTGGAATGAAGACAGAAAACTTCCTAAAGCGGAAGAATACGGTTATGAAGCTTTTACTGCTGAAGATTTTGAATATTGGATGCAATAGATAACTGTCAATAAATTTACTATATTTTTTATTGGAGATAATATGATTAAAACAATTGGTGTATTACATTTTACAATACCTGTTTCGGATACTGTCAAAAGTCTTAATTTTTATAGAGAAGTGCTCGGTTTTGAACTCATACAACATGTGCCGCAAATTGATATGGTTTTTATGAAATGTGGTGATGATTTTGTAAATTTGACCAAAAGTAAAACTCCAATTAAACCCAATAATGGTAATGACTTTCTTGTCCATCATGCTTTTAAAATAGAAGTTGATAAATATGATGAAGCAAAGCAATCAATAATTGATAGAGGTATTGAAATCATCCATGAAGAACATAGATATGAGGGTATTTTTCATGGTAAACAATTTTATTTTCATGATCTAGATAGAAACGTAATAGAAATTAATGCTCTCGAAAAAGTAACTGAAGGTTTTTCTGACGATCAAATTAATAATAAAGATTATAAAGTCTTTCCTAATCTAAAATCTTAATCTTTTAATAAATTAAATTATTAGAAAAACACAACAAAAATAGAAAATTTGAAAAATATGGCTCCCCGGGACGGGCTCGAACCGCCGACCCAATGATTAACAGTCATTTGCTCTACCGACTGAGCTACCGGGGAATAAATTACTTATAAAATTATAATAACAAAAAAGCAATTATAAAATGGAGGCCACGTCCGGAATCGAACCGGAGTAAAGGGTTTTGCAGACCCGCGCCTAACCATTCGGCCACGTGGCCCTCACGACAAAAATCAACCTAATATAAATTGATACCATATACAATTAAAAAAGAAGACTAATAGGCACTTAATTAATATATTTATACATAGATAATAGCGCATTAATCATTGTTTAAAATACAAAAAAAATATATATATTCTATATACATAAATAATTGGTTTGAAATATGAGTGATTTCTTAAATATGCGCGTTAATATGGT
>JAYPSX010000259.1:0-2058 GCA_038133315.1 Hyphomicrobiales bacterium | reverse complement strand
ATGTTATTCTTCCTCTAGTTAAATCATATGGTGAAAGTTCCAAATCAACTTTATCACCTGGAAGCATTTTAATAAAATGCATTCTCATTTTACCGCTTACCTCAGCTAGAACTTCATGTTCTTTGCCTCCAATATTCATCAAGACTCTAAATCTTGATCCTGGAAGTGCTTCCTTAATCGTACCTTCAACTGAAATTGGTTCTTGTTTTGCCATATTAATTCTTTGTTAAAATTCTGGGTTGAAACTTAGTAATAAGAACTGAATGTTCAAAGTGTGCACTTGGTGATCCATCTTTTGTTTTAATGGTCCATCCATCTTCCAACGTATAAATATCTTTTTTTCCTAAATTGACCATTGGTTCTATGGCTAAACACATACCTTCAACAAGCAGAGTATCTAAGCTAAAAGTTTTAGGAACAGAAAAATTTGGTATCTGAGGCTCTAAATGAAGTTGTTTGCCAATTCCATGTCCGACAAGCTCTCTAACTACTGAAAAACCATTTGATTCGACAAACTTCTGAATTGAATCACTTATATCGAAAACTTTATTACCTGGAATAGCTTTCTCTATTCCAATCTCAAGAGCTCGTTGCGTACCTTCAATTAATTTTTGTTTCTCGTCAGAAATTTTTCCTACAGGAAAGGTTCTTGCCGAATCGCTGTAGTAATTATTTTTTAAAACACCGCAATCAATACTCACAATTTGACCTTCTTCTAAAAATATATTTTGAGGAATGCCGTGAACCACTTCATCATCAATGGAAATACATAGAGTTGAAGGATAGCCATTATATCCTTTAAAGGCTGGTATACCTCCCTTAGAAAGAATGTAATCTTCTGCAATAGAATCAAGTTTTAAAACTGATTCTCCTGGAATAACATATTTTTCGATATGATTTAGGGTGTCACAAAGAATTTGACAACTTTCAGTCATAGCTTGTACTTCAGAGTTATTATTAATATCCAACATTATCTTCTCGATTTCACACGACCTTTATTAAGAAAACCTTCATAGTGCCTTGATAATAAATGATTCTCAACTTGACTGAGTGTATCTAAACCAACACCAACAACAATCAATAAACTTGTACCACCAAAAAATGATGCATAAGCATAATCTAATCCAAACTGAGTTAAGAAGTATGGCATAAGAGCAATAAAACCAAGAAAAATGGCGCCAGGCAGAGTAACCTTTGTTAAAATATTTTCAATAAACTCTGCAGTTTTCTTTCCAGGTTTTACACCGGGAATAAATCCACCTTGCTGTTTTAGAGTAGAAGAAACTTGATTTGGATCAAATTGAAGAGCAGTGTAAAAATAGGTAAAAAATATTATTAAAATTGCAAAACAAACATTAGAAAACCAATGATCCATAGTAAACCAAGACATGAAGTTAGACTGTGTAGCATCTTGACCGAAGAATGTTGCAATCGTTCCAGGGATTAAAAGAATAGATTGGGCAAATATGATTGGAATCACACCAGCAGTATTAATTTTAAGAGGAAGATAAGTGTTTTGACCGCCATAAACTTTTCTACCAATAATTCTTCTAGCATATTGAATTGGTACTTTTCTAACTCCTTGTTGAACTAAAACAATTAACATAACTAAAAAGAAAAATAAAATCATAAGAGCAAATTCTGATAAAATGCCTCTAACTCCTTGTTGAAAGTAAGAAATTTCGGAAATAACAACATTTGGGAAAGCAGCTAAAATACCTGCCATAATAATAAGAGAAATACCATTTCCTATTCCATTTTCAGTAATTTTTTCCCCTAACCATAATAGAAGCATTGTGCCTGTAGTAATAGATACAATAGCTGTAAATCTAAAAAGAAAACCCGGATTAATTACAATACCATAACTTTCTAATAAATAAGCAATACCAATGGATTGTACCATAGCAAGAATTACAGTCCCGTATCGAATAATTTGATTAATCTTAGCACGACCACTTTCTCCATCTTGAGATAAACGTTGAAAGTAAGGTAAGGTTGTTTGAAGAATTTGAACAATAATTGATACAGATATGTATGGCATTATTCCAAGACCAAAGA
>JAYPSX010000258.1:0-2059 GCA_038133315.1 Hyphomicrobiales bacterium | reverse complement strand
TTGTAAGTTTATTCCCTGCAAAACCGATGTCCAAACCGTCTCGTCTGGTGCTCCCAATATTATCGAAGTAGCCAACTCCGCTGGTAGCACTTGCAGAGATAAATTGAATATCATCGTGGTTATAAGAGTGATATATTGATGCGGTCCAACTTAAATTTTCGTTAACTTTTCCTCGCGCACCAGTTTCATAGGTTTTTGATACGATATCATTTAGCGGTGGATCATCAGCCATCTGCGTTGGTAAAAGACATGCCGCGTTTGGGTTTGAACATCCTAGTTCAATCGATGTTGGTGCTCTATTTGATTCACTATAAGAAAAATATGTGGAGTAATTTTCATTTGGCTTATAAGTTAATCCAATAGTTGGATTGATACGACCCCAGCCCTGCTTAGCAGTTAGTGAATTGGAAGCTGAGTCACCATTTAGACGATCAGTATTATCAACTTGAGTATAGTTATATCTCGCTCCTGCCGTCAAATGCCATTGATTAGTTAATGATAAAGTATCGACAGCATATAAACCAAATATTTTAGTTCTTCCTGATAAATTAGTAGAAATTGTTTCCTGTGAAGGATCCGTAACAGAGACTATTCTGCCACTTGAAATACTTGTTCCTTCATTAGAACTTTGACCAAACGAAATTAAAGAAGTCTCAAATTGTGATCCCACCACCAAATGATTATTTTTACCAAATAGATCTTGTGTAAAGGTAAATTGAGCAGAGATCCCATATTTATCTTGTTTAGTTCGGGTGTAATTCATCTGCCCTGCTGTATTTGTTAAATCAACATTCTCCAGGTCTAAATAGAGCCGTTCCCCGTCATCAGAAAGAGTAAAATTAGAAGCCGCTATATCGGTTGCATCATATCTTATTTCAGCGTCACCATTGGTTGTATATCGATTGGATTGAACATAATAAGCATTTGCTGCAAACATTGATTTATCATCAATGAACTGAGTAACAGCTAAATTAAATTTATTAAAACGATTTTCTGTGAGGTCTGGAACGGTATTTATTCCTGAATTATCAGCACCAAGCAAATATTTTGGAGCGAGCCCATTTCCGATTAAGTTATTGTATGCGCCTGTGTAACTTAATTCTACGCGAGCATTTTCATAATCTTTACCAATTTTTCCAAAAACTTGATTTAGGTGAGATGGAGAAAAATCTCGCCATCCGTTCTCAGAGGAATGTTGGTAGCCCATGTAATAATCAATATTTGACTTTTCAAGCACCCCGCCGTATTCAATCAGACCAGAAGTTCTATCCCATGAGCCTGCTGTTGCACTAATTTGACCTTTATTAAATAATTTCCCATTTTTAGTTTGAAATGCTATTGCTCCACCTAAGGTATTTAAGCCATAAATTGGATTAGACCCTGCAACGACTTGGGTTCCTGCCATCGCCCACATCGGCACTGTATCCCAGAGCACAACATCACTAAATGGTTGGTTTTCCCTCACACCATCAACATAGATAGATAATCCAATTGGATTACCTGTAATAGAGCCAGCTGAATAACCTCTAAATTGAATATCAGGCTGCCATGGATTTCCACCCACTTCAGTTACAGAAAAACCTTGAACGTTATTAATTAGATAATCAGCATGAGAAACGCCAGCCTGTTCATTAACCTCTTGAGGCCTAATCACCTGAACAAAACCCGGAACAATATCCTTATCAATCCCAATAGATGGCAATGGTCCTGGACTAAAAACATTGATTTTTCCAGTTTTTAGCTCAGCGTTAACATTTAATGTGAATGCTGATAAAACTGCTAAGGCTAAAATATTATTTTTCATGAAAAAAAAATTTAATAAAAATTTAATACCGTGCATTTTAATAGATTTTAAACAAATCAACACTAGGAATTACTCCTAAATTTTATGAATAGGAAAAACTCCCAAATCGCTATACTAATGATCATTTTAGGAGAAATTCCTATAGAAAAAATTGAGCACTATTACTAACCTAAACCTTTTCAATAAACATAAAGTTTTTGTATGAAAAATAACAACGATGATTTAGTGTTGATTTTAGGTCTTGGGTTTGGTTTT
>JAYPSX010000257.1:0-2086 GCA_038133315.1 Hyphomicrobiales bacterium | reverse complement strand
GTCTTGAAAACCGGCAACCGTGTGACTCTTTTTGTAGATAAAAGATTCTTCCAACATAATAAACGTATAAACAAAGAAAATTATATATCTTTCCAACCAATTTTTTTTTGAAAGTCTTTATAATCTCCATTGAAAAAGAAGGCTTTACCTTCATCATAAATTATCAGTTTATTTGCAATTTTTTTCAGAAAATACTCATCATGAGTTACCATTATTACCGAACCTTCGAAAATTTGAACTGCCTCCATAAGTGTTTCTGTTGATTCCATATCCAAATGGTTTGTGGGTTCATCTAAAAATAATAGATTTACTGGGTTCAAAAGAATTTTACCTAATGTAACACGGCTTCTTTCTCCTCCTGAAAGCACACCAATTTTTTTATTTGATGCTTTACCAGGAAACATCATATGAGCACATATCGATCTCACTTTAGTTTCTGGGATTGATAGGTCAACGGATTGAATCTCTTCATAAATTGAATTTTTATCATTTAACCTATCAATATTCATTTGTCCAAAATAGCCAATTTTTACTTTCTCATGAGTACCAACTGATCCTTCAAATTTATCTATTTCTTGTGAAAGTAATTTTAAAAGAGTTGATTTACCTTTTCCATTTTTTCCAATCACACAAATCTTATCACCCTTTCGAACAGTAAATGATAAGTCATTAATTAATATTTTATCGGGACTATAACCAAAGCTGAGATCTTTAACATTCATGAGGCTTTGCTTACTATTATAGTTAAGGTAGTTGAACTTAAAATCTAGATTAGCTATTGTTTCGAGCTTCTTATTAACTTCCTGCTTCTCTAGCATTTTCACTCTTGATTGTGCTCTGCTGGCTAATGTAGCTTTTGATTTAAATCTATTGATCCAAGCTTGAGTTTTTTCACGTTCTTTTTCCTGATTAATTCGTGTTTTTTCATAAATTTCTTCTTCCTGCAGGATTTGTTCTTTTATATTTTTTGTATTACCTGGAAATTTCCTGAAATTGCCGCGATGAATATTAAGAGTATGAGTAATGATACTGTCCATAAAGTTTCTATCATGAGTTATTAGGATGAGTTCCTCAGCCCAGTCATTAAGGAATTTCTTGAGCCATCTAATAGAATGAATGTCTAAATAATTGGTTGGCTCATCAAGTAGCAATAAATTAGGCTCCTGAAGTAATACTTTAGCAAGATTCACTTTTACTTGATAGCCACCAGAAAATAAATGGGGATCTTGTAACATCTCTTCATCAGAAAAGCCAAGTCCATTTAAAATTTTTTCTCCTTTCCAAGTTTCATAGATTCTTTCTTCAGGTAGAACACTTGTAACTTCGTCAATTATCGTTTTGTGGTTGAATTTTATATGTTGTTCAAGGTAACCAATTTGATAGTTTTTTGGGATCTTTATTTCACCACTATCAGGTTCCAATTGTTTTAAAAGTAATTTTAGAAATGTTGATTTACCTGAACCATTTCTTCCTATTAGACCAATTTTTTCTTTTTGGTTGAAATGGACATTAACATCCGTAAATAATGCATTGCCACCAAAAGATATTGATAAATCTTGAATTGTTATCATTGAAATTTAAGCCATTCAATATTGTATTTGAGAATAATACAGAAATTATTGATTAAAATTACTTTAATTGATAACACTTACATTGGATAAATCAACTACATAAATAGTTTATGGAGGGGTGGCTGAGTGGTTGAAAGCACCGGTTTCGAAAGCCGGCAACGGGGCTAACTCGTTCGGGGGTTCAAATCCCTCTCCCTCCGCCAGTATTCCAATTCGGTAACATATAAGTTAATTAGTTACTAGTTTTTACTATTTGTGAGACACCGCAATACTATACTGTGATGCATTCTCATCCACCAGAAGAGCTTCGTGTATTTTTTGGTTATATCCCCCGCCAACTTCTCCGGAATCTTAATTTGATCGGTATGAGCATAGCTAAAGAAATTTATTGTTGATTTATAATCTTTGGGTATGAAAATCAATTATTGAACTGTTCACTAATTTTATTAATAAAATTATCCCTCAAATAATCAGGATATACTGATTGAATGAAGTAAAAATATAATTCCCAATCT
>JAYPSX010000256.1:0-2090 GCA_038133315.1 Hyphomicrobiales bacterium | reverse complement strand
TTGATATTAAAAGACAGTCTGAAAAAACCGAAAAATATCAAGATATTGCAAACAAGCTAATTGAACAGGGTAAGCTTTACCCTTGTTTTGAAACTGATGAAGAGCTTAACCGTGCAAGGAAATTAAGTTTATCTCGTGGTCAGCCTCCAATATATGACAGGAGTGCGTTGAACCTGACCGAAGAGCAAAAGAATGAATATAAATCAAATGGCATAAATCCATATTGGAGATTTAAACTTGATCGCGAGGTTGTTGAATGGAACGATTTGATTAGGGGGCGGCAAACAATTGATTGTGGATCTTTTTCAGATCCCGTTCTGATTAGAGCAGATGGAACGTTCTTGTATACTTTACCGAGTGTTGTTGATGATATTGATCTAGAAATCACTCACATATTGAGGGGTGAAGATCACGTATCTAATACAGCAACACAAATACAGTTATTCAAAACACTCAATGCATCTATCCCAAATTTTGGACATCACAGTCTAATGGTGCAAAAAGATGGATCGCGTATGTCAAAAAGATCAGGGTCATTATCACTTGAGGAAGTTAGACAAAGCGGTATTGAACCCATTACTCTGATAAATTACTGCGCGCGTATTGGTACATCAGATGCTGTAGAAGCTTTCCAAACTACCGATGAATTAGTTAAGAACTATGACCTATCAAAAATTTCTCGTTCACCCGCAAGGTTTAGTATTGAAGAACTTGAAGTACTAAACAAAAAGATTATTCAGAATATTCCATTTGAAAGAGCTATTGATAGATTAGGGCAAGATGGAATAACAGGTGGGAACGCTGAAAAATTTTGGAATATAATAAGGACAAATATCAACAATATCCATGAAGCCAAAAAATGGTGGGATATTGTAGAAGATAATCCAATTAATGTTAATGAGAGTGTAAATAAAGATGTAATAACAGCTGCAAAGGAATTATTACCTGAAGATCCTTGGAATGAAAATACATGGTCAGAATGGACAGGTAAAATAGCAGCAAAGACCGGCTTAAAAGGTAAAGAATTATACTTACCAATAAGAATTGCACTCACAGGTGAGACCTCTGGCCCAGAACTGGCAACTTTCATACTCTTACTTGGCAAGGATAAAGTCCAAAAAAGATTAAAGAATTATATTTGATTTTCATTTAAATTGATTTATAATCGAACGATCGTTCTAAAGGTGATGGTTTGGTAAAAATTGTTTCATATAGAGATTTAGTAGATAAACTCATTGATATATTCTGTGAATTTGGTTACGACGGGACAAGTCTAACAATATTGTCTCAAAAGACAGGATTAGGGAGAGCTAGCCTTTATTATCATTTCCCAGGTGGAAAAGAAGAAATGGCTAATGCAGTTTATGAAAAAATCAGTAGAGATTTTACTAAATTAGTATTAGCACCCCTTGCAACTGATCTTAATTTCCAAACAAAAATAAAAAATATGCTAGAAGGTATAAATTTATTTTATAACAATGGCAAAAGGTCTTGTTTAATAGATGTATTTGCTATTGGATCAACAAAAGATATTTTTCATACGCAAATTAAGAACGCTGCAATGTATTGGAAGGATTCCCTCATTAAAATTATTGAAGATGAAGGTATTGATAACGCGCGTGCAGTAGCTATATCGGAGGATATTATTATCTCTATAGAGGGTGCGTTGATCTTTACACGCGCCACAGGTGATTACTCGAGTTTTAATAGGACTTTAGAGAAGATTCTAAATATGGTCTCAGTGAACAATTTAAGGTAATCCGAATGAATTTATACCTATACAATTCTATAACTAAGAAAAAAGATGAATTCATTCCTTTGGATGTGAATAAAATCAGGATGTATGTGTGCGGTCCAACCGTCTATGACGAACCACATATAGGTAATGCAAGACCAGTCATAGTATTTGATCTTCTCTACAGGATATTAAGAAACTTCTATGGAAATGAGAATGTAACTTACGTTCGTAATATTACTGATGTAGATGACAAAATAAACAAAATAGCATCGGAAAAATACCCTGATATGGAAACAAATCTGGCAATTAAGAAGCTAACAACGGATATTGAAAAAAAATTCAAAGATTATGC
>JAYPSX010000255.1:0-2102 GCA_038133315.1 Hyphomicrobiales bacterium | reverse complement strand
CCAGGTAACAATCAAAGTAGAGGAACTAATTTAACCTCATCCAATATTCAAGTCACTTCGTTTACAGTCAACAACGATGGATCTATTTCTGTTAGAAAATCAAATATTAATGCTAATGTGAATGTTAATGCAGAAGGTATTATTCCAAGTGCACAAGTTGTTGTATTAAGACCCAATCAAACTCCTAAAGTTGAAACAGGTTATGAAGTTCAAATTCAAAATAACCAAGCAAACTTAAGACCCCTAGATACTATTGATCAAGATTTTGTTAATCCTGGAAATTTAATTGCCTCAATACAGTTTCAGGTTCAAGTGGATACAGGTCAAGCATTCAACTACACAATTGAAGTCAGAAATGGTGGAGTAGTGATTAAACCAGCTGATGAGCAATCCATTCAATTTGCAGAAGTTAATAGATCTTTAGTTATTGGATCTGGAATTTTAGAAGCAGTCAGTGCTTTAGATATTCCTGCTGATCAAATGAAAACTATATTTTTAGATTATCAGTCCTAACTAACTTTGCTCAACTCTTTTAAATGCATCAGTGAAGCCTGCTAAGCTAAACTTAATTTTAATTTTTTGATTATTTGTACTGATATATTCCAAATCTAAATTATTCCCTTTTTTAAATCTATTTAGGATATCATTTTCTATTTTAAAAGAGGTAACACATCCTAACTGCTGACAAACATTAAATGCATAAGCATTTTCATTAAGCAATTTTTCATCAAATCCAATTTTAACCCCTTGCTGAGTTAACGTTCCAAGTGGACTAATTAATGTGAACTGAATATCTTTCGAGGAAGATCTAGTTTGCATTATGATGGTAACTAATTTGTTTCTTAAATTTTGATCTACAAACATACTTCTTTCAAGGGTGCATATCTTTTCACTATCTGTGGATGCAGAGGAACAGTTAGTAATCCAATCACCAACAAACATTTGTAAATCTTGATTTTTCTCTTCATTAGCCAAGCTTTTTGAAGAAGTTAGAATTAAAATTAGAAATAAGATTAAATATTTATTTAAATGCATATCCACTTCATAAATTACAATTTTAAATTTTCAACTATTAATTATAATCGTTAGTTTTAATAGTATAAGTTTGATTTGATTAAAATTTAAATATTAAATTTTTATAATAAATATTTGTCATCTTTCTCCCTTCAATATCAGTTAATTTTTTTTACTCTAACGAAAGATGATTTGTCTATTGTAGATTGTTGTGGGTTAATGTGGATTAGGTTATCACTCTAATGCACTAAATAATCGCCAGCTTCCTGAATAATTTTCCAAAGTTTGCTAGCATTTTCTGGCGCCATTTTACTATTAATATTATCATAAATGTCCATGAAATTCATTAATGCCCTCGTGTTGGAATTGGTAGACACAAAGGACTTAAAATTCTTTGGATTGATAAATTATTTTATTTAATCCCATTCAATCTTACATAATCCTATCTAGTCCTATAAAATTTTGAAAATTTTCTAATAAAATCAATAAAAATAAATTTATTAATTTTTAATAGGTGTAGTGTTGACTGCAGAGTCTTCACTGTGGTATTATAGGTATTATTTGAAAAAATAATCGTTCTGGAACGTAAATCCTGCTCACTTAATTAAAGCTGGTTCCTCCAGTGTGAAGCGCACATCGTAGAGATCGCAACTACAAACGTAATCTTAAAAATTAATGACGCAACACCAAAAGGAGGAAAATATGTCATCAGATAAGAAGATTAAAGCTAACAGACTTAATTCTAAAAAATCAACAGGACCAAAGTCTTTAGCAGGTAAAAAACGATCTAGTTTAAATGCAATTAAACACGGATTAACTTGTAATAAACACGTTGCAATTGGAGAAAACTTAAAAGAGTTTGAAGAATTAAAGCAACAGGCACTAAAAGAGTTTCCAGTATTTGATTTTTTAAGTCAAATTCATGTAAGGAAAATTATCCAATGGGAATGGTCCATAAGACGTTTACAAGCAATTAAAACGGGTGCTTTTTCAAGGGAAAGTTTAGATTACAATAGAGATGAGAACTTAAGTACTAAAGATTATTATTTAGATAGTTCCGAATTATCTAAAGATGATCAAAAGATATT
>JAYPSX010000254.1:0-2107 GCA_038133315.1 Hyphomicrobiales bacterium | reverse complement strand
AAAGATGATCTTGATCTTCATAATCTGGTACGTGTTTAATTGGTTTATTACGCCAGCTAGAAGGTGTCCAATTGTGCATAAAATTCTCCAAAATTTAATCTTAGGTACATATATATAAGCCAATTTTTCATAATAAGATAGTATTACAAGAAAATTTCTTCAAAGGCTATAATTCTTTGGTAACCTTATTTCTCATTGTCATTATTTCTTCGGAGGTAGATGGGTGCAATGGTATTGTATTATCTAAGTCCATTTTACTTGCTTTTTTATTGATCAATGTTGACATAATCTGTGTTAATTCAGCAGAATCATCTCCCATCATGTGAAATCCAACAAGTAGTTGAGTCTTGTGATCAATAATAAGCTTAATAAAGGTACGTTTATTTATATCTGATAAAGTATAATACAACGGCCTGAATGATGATGTATAAATGTCTATCTTTTTATATTTTTGTAACGCATCTTGTTCTGATAAACCAACGGTTCCAATTTCAGGATTTGAAAAAACAGCTGTCGGGATATTTTCAATAATATAATTATCAGTATCTTTTTCAAATTGCTCTCTAGCAAAAATCATAGCTTCTCTGATTGCAACAGGAGTTAGATGATAATTATTTGCAACATCACCAATTGCATAGACATTTGGTATAGATGTTTGGAATTGGCTGTCAACTTTCACTCTTCCGTTCGCATCTGTTTCTATTTCAATCTTATCTCCTAAAAATGAGAGATCCGAATTCCTTCCTGTTGCAAAGAGCACTAGATCAGTAGAAATATTTGAACCATCACTCAGAGTCGCAATGTACTTGCCATTATGAAGATCTAATTTTGTGATATCAGTATTTAATTTCACTTTGCATTTGTCTGACTGAATTTGTTCATAAATATTATTACTTATATCAACATCAAAATTTTTAAGAAGTTTATCACCCCTATATACAAGTTCACACATAGTTCCGAAACCTGATATGATAGAAGCAAACTCAAGAGCGATGTACCCCCCACCTACAATCACAACATTATCTGGTAGTTTATCCAATTCAAAAAAATCATCTGATGATATTCCATATTCAATTCCCGTTATATTTGGGAAATTTGGCTTTGCGCCGGTTGCTATTAATATTTTCTTACATTTGAATTGATCACCATTTGACAATTCAACAATACCCCTATCAATAATTTTTGCCTCGGACTCAATTACATTTGCTCCAGATCTTTCGAGGTTTGTTTTGTAAATATTACTTAGTCTTTGAATTTCATTATTCTTATTCTCTATTAATCTTTCCCATGAAAATCTTGGTTCGTCAAAGCTCCAACCATAACTTTGAGCTATAATATTATGTTTACTGAATTTTGAACTGTAGCTCAGTAATTTTTTTGGTATGCAACCTCTGATAACGCATGTGCCACCAATTCGATATTTTTCTGCAATGACCACATTTGCACCGCTCTGAGCTGCTAACCGAGCTGCCCTTACTCCTCCTGAACCTGCACCAATAACAAATAAATCACATTCTTTAATATTACTTTTCATAAAATACCCATAACTCACTAATTATTTGAATAATACTTCCGATGCCTTTTCATTCTCACCTAGTATCATTGAACTAGCCATATTAATAAATAATCCACTAGTAACGACACCCGGAACACTTTCAATTTTATTTTTAATCTCGTTAAGTGAATTGAGCTCAGTACAATAACAATCAACTATGAGGTTACCCCCATCTGTATAGAAATATGATCCATCGTCATTCAGTCTAATTTTAATTTCCGGATACAAATCATATTCTGAGAAAATATTTTTCAATAATGTGATTGTTGTTTTTGGTCCAAATTTAACAATTTCCACTGGTAATGGAAATTTTCCTAACTTATCAACATATTTTGTATCATCTACGATGATAATGTAATTTTTAGAAATAGACGCTATCATTTTTTCACGTAAAAGTGCTCCACCTCCACCCTTGATCATATTTCCATTGTGATCAATTTCATCAGCTCCATCTATGGTGAGGTCTAAATAATTGAAGTTATCAATTTCTTCGATATTGATTGAATTATTTTTTGCCAGTGACTCAGTTTGAGTAGATGTACATGCAAATCT
>JAYPSX010000253.1:0-2130 GCA_038133315.1 Hyphomicrobiales bacterium | reverse complement strand
ACAAATGGCTGAAGATGTATCTGCATTTATGATGTGGGCAGCTGAACCGAAGCTTGAAATAAGAAAAAAAATGGGTTTCAAGGTAGCAATATTCTTATTTGTCCTCGCTGGTTTGTTGTATTATTCCAAAAAGAAAATTTGGTCGAGAATAGAACACTAAATCTATAAGTGTGTTGATTTGAATACAAATATAAATTTACTCAAAGAAGCAATAAGATCTATAAACGATTACCCCAAGCCTGGTATTGTTTACCGTGACATTACACCTCTACTAAAGAGTCCAGATTTATTTTCACTGGTTATTGATATGAGTGCCGAACTAATTGATAGCAATATAGATCTCATTGCAGCAATAGATGCAAGAGGTTTCATTTTTGGATCTGCCTTAGCCCAGAAACTTAGAAAGGGTTTTATACCGATTAGAAAAAGAAATAAGTTACCATATAAAGTTATAAGCCAAGAATATTCTCTTGAGTATGGTTTAGATCAATTAGAGTTACATATTGACGCAATTACTCCGAGCCAAAAAATACTTATCATTGATGATGTATTGGCAACTGGTGGTACTGCAGAAGCTTCTGCAAAGCTAGTTAATCAACTGGGAGGGGAAGTAGTTTCAATGATATTTATTATTGAGTTATTGGGTTTAAATGGACGTCAATGTTTGGAAGAATATTCGAATAATATTCACTCCTTGATTACCTATTAATTATTGAATCTAAAATGTATGACATCACCGTCTTGCACTATGTAATCTTTTCCTTCTAATCGCATTTTCCCAGCTTCTTTTGCACCAATTTCACCATTGTTTTTAATGAAGTCATCAAATGAAATTGTTTCCGCTCTAATAAATCCTTTTTCAAAATCAGTGTGAATGACGGCTGCCGCTTTGGGAGCCTGTGTATCTTTTCTAATAGTCCATGCCCTTGTTTCTTTTGGGCCACTTGTAAAATAAGTTACAAGATTAAGAATTTCATAACCGGTTTTTATCACCTTATTTAGACCAGTTTCTTGCAGACCGATAGATCTTAGGTATTCAACTTTTTCTTCATCGCTCAAAACAGATAATTCTGCCTCTGTAGAAGCTGATATCGTAATAGATTTACAGTTAATTTCTTCAGCATATTTTTGTACCTTTTCTGAATATTTATTTCCTGTTGATGCATCATTCTCTTCTACATTACATATATAAAACATTGGTTTTGAAGTTAAGAGATTAAGTTCTTGATATATTTTTCTATATTTATCATCAATCAACATATCTCTCGCTGGCATTCCTTCGTTGAGCGGCTCAATGATTTCTTCAATTAGCTTATAAGTCAATTTTGAGATTTCATCATTTGACTTGATTTTTCTTTCCAACCCAGCTTTTCTATTTTCTAAGTTCTGAATATCGGCAAGAAGTAATTCTGTTTCTATTGTTTGGATATCAGAAATTGGATCTATCTTATTATTAACATGCGTAATGTTCTCATTCTCAAAACATCGCACTACATGTGCTATAGCCTCAGTTTCTCGGATATTAGACAGGAATTTGTTACCAAGACCTTCTCCTTTAGATGCTCCTTCAACTAATCCTGCAATATCTACAAAATTTAATCTTGTTGGTATAACGTTTACTGATTTTGAAATATCACTAAGTTTTATTAATCTAATATCAGGCACTCCAACTTCCCCTATATTCGGTTCAATCGTACAAAAGGGGTAGTTACTTGCCTCTGCATTTGCTGTTTGTGTAAGTGCATTAAAGAGCGTTGATTTTCCAACGTTAGGTAAGCCAACAATTCCACATTTGAAACCCATAACATGACTCCTATTTAAAAAGGTTTAAAATTTTTGTTAGTGGACTATTTGTTTTAATCTCCCTATGTGAGGGTTTGTTTTTATAATTATCTGTGCTTCTGAAATTAATTTGAAATTTCTCTCTTTCAGAAATTATATTAATGATGTTTGTTGCTATGTAATCAAATAGTGTGTTCATGTTATCCATCTCAAAACTACTAAAATTTCCAAGTACGTAATTGCTTACAAGTCTTTTGTCACCTGGGTGATCAATTCCTAGTCTGAGTCTTAAGAAGGTATTATCTAAATGACTGAGAATAGATTTTAGACCATTATGACCAGCAATAC
>JAYPSX010000252.1:0-2155 GCA_038133315.1 Hyphomicrobiales bacterium | reverse complement strand
TTTATCCTATTTGACCTCTATTTCTTAGGTAATGATCTGCAAGTACGAGTGCCATCATAGCCTCACCAATAGGTACTGCCCTAATGCCGACACAAGGGTCATGTCTTCCCTTTGTAATTATATCCGTATTATTGTTTTCGCTATCTATCGTACGAACCGGCTTTAGTATTGAGGACGTTGGCTTTACTGCAAATCTTACAATGATGTCTTGTCCGGTTGATATTCCTCCCAAAACACCACCTGCATTATTGGATAAAAATTTGATATTATTATTATCAATAATAATCTCATCGGCATTTTCACTGCCACTCATCTCAGCCGTTTTAAAACCTGCACCAATTTCAACTGCTTTTACGGCATTTATAGACATCATAGCAGCTGCAATTTCTTGATCTAATTTACCATAAATTGGTTCACCAAGACCAACAGGGACGTTTTCTGCAACAACTTCAATTATCGCGCCTGTAGAGTCACCATCTTTACGTATTCTTTCAAGATAATCTTGCCATATTGGTATAGCATCCTTATCAGGGCAAAAAAATGGATTATTGTCTATTAAATCCCAGTCCCAATTTTCTCTTTTAATTTTATTTGGCCCCATTTGAATTAGAGCAGCTCTAATTTTAATATCGGGTATAATTTTCCTTGCTATTGATCCACCAGCAACGCGCATTGCTGTCTCTCGTGCAGACGATCTACCACCACCGCGGTGATCCCTCAAACCATATTTTTTTGCATATGTAAAATCAGCATGTCCTGGTCTGTACTTATCGGTAATATCATTATAATCCTTTGACCGTTGGTCTTTGTTTTTGATTATTAGCGAAATTGGTGTTCCTGTGGTTATATATTTATCTTCACCATTTCTAATTGTTCCCGATAAAATCTCAACTATATCATCTTCTTTTCTTTGAGTTGTAAACTTTGACTGCCCTGGTTTGCGTTTATCGAGATATGTTTGAACTTGACTGAGGGATATTTCAATATTTGGAGGACATCCGTCCAACACACAACCAATTGCTTCTCCATGACTTTCGCCCCATGTAGTCAAACGTAACATTTTACCAAATGTATTATGAGACATTCACTTTTCCTAAGTCACAGTGATATCTGGGGCTTCCTCGTTTTTCATACCTACAATATTATATCCTGCATCAACATGAAGGATTTCCCCTGTTACTGATTTACTAAGATCTGACAATAAATAAATAGCTGCATTACCGACATCTTCAATATCAACTGTTCGTCTTAATGGTGAATTGTATTCATTCCATTTCAGAATATATCTGAAGTCTCCAATCCCAGACGCGGCTAATGTTTTTATTGGCCCTGCTGAAATTGCGTTGACTCTTGTACCATTTTTACCCATATCAACGCTTAAATATTTTACCGATGCCTCTAAACCTGCTTTCGCAACTCCCATTACATTGTAATGTGGCATAACTCTCTCAGCACCAGAGTATGTTAGGGTTACAACAGAGGCATTCGGATTTAATATTCTCTCTGCATGTTTTAGTATGGATGTAAATGAGTAACATGAAATATGCATTGTTTGCATAAAGTTTTCTTTAGAAGTTTCAATATATCTTCCAGTTAGTTCATTTTTATCTGAGTAGGCTATAGCGTGGACTAGGAAGTCTATTTTCCCCCATATACTTTCTAATTTTTTTATTAAATTGATAATAGATTTTTCATCAGAAACATCACATTGGATAGTAATATCTGAACCAAGTTCTTTTGCAAGTGGGATAATTCTTTTTTCAATTGCTTCACCTTGGTAACTAAAAGCAAGTTCTGCTCCAGCATTATGCAGTGCTTTAGCTATACCCCATGCAATAGATCGGTTATTGGCCACTCCCATAACCAAACCTCTTTTTCCATCCATCAGTTTTTGATTAATACTTGTATTCATATCTAATTCATACCAAATAATTATTAAATAATATTATTATAATAAAGTAATCATGACAACTACATGATAAGATTAAACTATGAATACTTACCAAGGATTTAATAAAGAAGAATTAAACTACTCTAATCCACTAGAACTTTTTAAAAGCTGGTTTGAGGAAGCAAAAAAATTAGAGATAAACGATCCCAATGCTATGGCACTAGCAACAGCAAACAAAGAAGGCCTTCCAAATGTCAGAATGGT
>JAYPSX010000251.1:0-2158 GCA_038133315.1 Hyphomicrobiales bacterium | reverse complement strand
CAAGCATTTCATAATTTAATTCTTTGTTTTGACATTTTGCAATTATTTGTGCAAGTTCAAGATTATTTAGCTCCTCTGAACCAACAATATTAAATTTTGGACACTTTGCCCCTCCAAAATCTATTTCATATTCTATTTTATTTGTAAGTAAAAAATATATAGCTTCTGCAACATCTTCCGCATGAATATAATGACGTGAACCAGGAATTTTTTTTGTTTTATCAGAATGAATAGTTACTGATTCACCATCTCTAATTTTTTTAATACACATAGGTATAAATTTTTCAGGGTGTTGTCTTTCACCAAACACATTCATAGTGTGAGTTATATAAATGGGAAGTCTATATGTATTTTCATAAGCTACTGCTAGTTCTTCACCTCCTGCTTTTGTAGCGCTATACGGATTTGTTGAATTATATCTATCATTCTCTTTATAATCTATACCTTTTGGAGCTGGGCCAAAAACCTCATCAGTACTAAAATAAATGAATCTATCTAATTTATTAGATTCATTAACTCTCCTTGCATATTCTAAAATATTAGCAGTGCCAACCACATTATCTAATACAAATTCCATAGGGTAGTCGATACTTCTATCTACATGTGAGCCTGCAGCTAAATGAAGTATTATGTCTACTCTACCAATTTCTTTTTTGATCCATGGATTAATTTCAGACTTAAGATCATGAAATACTACATTTACTCTTGACTTTTGACTATCATCAAGTTTTGATAATATATTATTAAGTCTATTGAGATTTCCACTGTAGTCAAGTCTATCAAGAGAAATAATATCCCAATTAGTATTATTTAGTAAATAATATATTAAGTGATGTGCAATAAACCCGGCACCCCCAGTAATGAGTACTCTTTTCATTTTTTTAAGCTTTTAATATGTTTTTCTAATCTGTCTTTTGGTATCCAATTTAATAATTTTAAAGTATCATCGTTTTCTCTAAGAGTAGTTCGATAGTTTCCAGGTTGATCAGGAATATTAATAAAATCAGTATTAAAGTAATTATTAAAAAAGTTATAAACATCAATTATACTATAGTTAACCCCAGTTCCAAGCTCCCATGCATCATTATGATTTGAATTAGAAAAAGCAATTTTTTGTAACGCATCTACTATGTCATAGACATGAATAAAATCTCTTTTTTGTTTTCCATCACCTACAATTGGAAGAGGTTCACCTTTTGCAATTTTTGCTCTCCATATTCCGATAACATTACCATATTTTTCATCAACATTTTCTCCAGGCCCATAAACATTGTAGAATCTGGCAATTTCGACATTTACTTTATAGGATTTTCTATATAACTTACATACTTCTTCACCTAAATATTTATACATAGCGTAAGGGGAATCTGATGGATTGTGATGCTTTGAAGATGACCCAGCATAAATTATTTTTGTATTGTTACTCCTAGACCATTCCATTACTTTTAATGTCCCCAAAACATTAACTCGAAAAGATTCCTCTGGATAATCAAAAGATGGTTGAACTCTAGATTGAGCTGCTAGATGAAAACAGATTTCAAAATCATTTTTTAAATTAGTTATTTGAGTAATATCTTCATTTAAATATGTAATACCTTCAATTTCATTTTTTTTTGTTCCAGAAGAGTAATTATCTAGTGAGTATAATTTATAATTGGACTTTTTTAAATCCATTAGTAGATTTGTTCCAATAAATCCTACTCCACCTGTAACCAATATTTTTTTCATTGTTCAAAAATATCAATTAATCTTTTTAATAATTTTGATCTTTCAAATTCCTTTTCGAAATATTTTCTCCCATTAAGCCCGAGTTCTTGTCTTTTAGAAATATTCAATTTATTAAATCTCATAATTGAATTAGCAAAGTCATTAGCATTTTCAGAGTTACTAACAAAGCCTGAGTTAGATTCATTAATAATTCTTGCACCTATTCCATTTAATGATGCAATTATAGGCTTTCCTGAAGCTAGGTAAGACTGTAACTTACCAGGAATAGTCATAGAGAAAATTCTCGTGTCTTTTAAAGTAACAACTAGTGCATCTGCACACGCAAAAAAATCAGACATTTTATCAGGTGGATAAGATCCTAAAAACTTAAAATTTTCATTAAGAGAATACTCTAAAATTTTATTTAATATCCTATCTTTATCTCTTCCAT
>JAYPSX010000250.1:0-2161 GCA_038133315.1 Hyphomicrobiales bacterium | reverse complement strand
TGCCAAAGCTAATATTTGATGCCCTAAACAAATACCAAAAATAGGTATATTTTTTTGAATTAAATTTTTGATCAATGGCACGCTGAAATTGATTGTTGCATGAGGATCTCCAGGGCCATTTGAAAGTAGAACTCCATCAGGATTAAAATCAAATATTTCATTGATTTTGACATGAGAAGGAAATACTTTTATTTCACATCCAAAGTGATTAAGCATACGAATTATATTTGTCTTTATTCCATAGTCTATGAGAGCAATTTTAATTTTACTATCTTCGTTCTCTTCATAACCAGAATCCCAATTCCAAGATTTTTGATAATTTTTGTATATAGTTTTTGTTGACGCATCTGTTGCTAAATCCATTCCCTCCATACTTTTTACGTTAGATAATATTTTTTGGAGTTTAGGAATATCAAAATTACCAGTCTCAGAATGTTCAATAACACAATTCATCATACCATTATCCCTAATATTCTTGGTAAGCTGCCTTGTGTCTATTCCAGAAATACCGATGATCCCTTCTTGTTTCATCCAGTCATTTAGAGATAGCTTCGCCCTGTAATTTGATGGTGAATTAATTATAGCGTGAGTAATGATGCCTGAAATATGAATTTTTTGATCGGGGTTGGCTGTTTCTAAATCCTCAAAATTCGCGCCCACATTTCCTATGTGAGGAAAAGTGAAATTTACGATTTGATGAGAATAGGAAGGGTCCGAAATAATTTCTTGATACCCCGTAATTGAAGTATTGAAGCAAACCTCACCGGAAGTTATTCCTATTTTACCAATACCATAACCAAATTTAATAGATCCATTTGAAAATAAAATAACACCTGTTTTTTTAATTGGTTGCCATCCAGTGATGCCATTTCCAGAAATTTCTCTGGATTGTTGTTTGTTATTCATATTTTCAATTATTATAAATTATTCCAATTATATATATATCATTTGAATAAAATATGCTTGAAATTCATCATAAAGTTAACACTTTTCCATAGCAAATTTTATATCTATATAAAAAAAAATAGATATAATGTAATTAATATAAAACGAGTAAGGCTAAAATTATGATTAAAGATGAAATTAACAATCAATTAAAGGCAGCAATGCTGAATAAAGATAAGGATCAGACATCAACTTTACGATTGATTTTAGCTGCCATAAAAGACCGTGAAATAATTGAGAGAGCCAAGAATAAAAGCGTTGAAGATGACGTAATTATTGATGTTTTATCTAAAATGGTAAAACAACGGATCGAATCAGCAGATATTTACAAAAAAAATGAGAGATTAGAATTAGCTAAAAAAGAAGAGTATGAGATTTCTGTCATAAGAAACTTTATGCCAAGTCAGCTATCTGATGAGGAAGTAAAAACTATCATAGATAAAATAATTCAAGATAACAATGCATCTTCAATAAAGGATATGGGTGTTGTTATGGCAGAATTGAAAAAAAAATATTCTGGTCAATTAGATTTTGGTGCCGCAGGAAAGGTAATCAAAGAACTCCTATCAAACTAAATTTCAAACCCTATAAATACGATAATGAGTATCCAAAATAATATAACAGACGAAATAAAATCAAAAATTTTATTATCAGAGGTGATACAAAATTATGTAAATTGGGACTCAAAAAAGAGTAACATAAGTAAGGGCATTTATTGGGCTTGCTGCCCATTTCATAATGAAAAAACAGCATCTTTTACCGTAGATAATTCAAAGAATACATATCATTGTTTTGGTTGTAATGCCCATGGTGATGCATTTAAGTTTCTTATGGATCATCAAAATATGCAGTTCAGAGAGGCATTGACAGTATTAGCAGGCATGAGTGGTATTAAATTAAATCCAACTAATAATTATAATCCAATTGAAGAACAAAAGAGGCAGATTTTACAAACGATAAATAAAGAGGCGAGTATTTTTTATAGAGGCGAGTTATTAAAACAAGAGAATAAGCAAGCACTTAATTATCTTGAAACACGAGGTCTTGGGACGGAGGATATTAATAAATTTGCACTTGGTTATGCAAGGGGAGATGGGAGGCTGATTTCCCATCTAAATTCGATAGGTTATAGTAACAACCAGATCCAAGAGTCTGGTTTGGCTATCGAAAACGATCAAGGAAATTTTTATGAAAGGTTTCGTAATAGGATAATGTT
>JAYPSX010000249.1:0-2162 GCA_038133315.1 Hyphomicrobiales bacterium | reverse complement strand
CAACTGAAGCATCTTTTCAGACCGAGGAACATGATAATAACTTAAAAATCATTATCACTCTTAGTTTCCCAATGGATATCAAATTCCTTGAAGATGATATAAGAAATTATTTATCAGACCTAGAATTTGAACCACTAAAACCGCTTAGTTTTGAAATTAAATTTAAAATAAGCGCTTATGGGAACACCAATAGTCAACCAATTTCTGGCGTTAAAAATATTATTGCTATAGCTTCAGGAAAAGGCGGGGTAGGTAAGTCAACTATTGCAAATGGTATCGCACGAACACTCGTTAATTTTGGCGTTAAAGTAGCCCTTTTAGATGCTGACATCTATGGCCCTAGCCAACCATTAATGCAGTCAATATCAGGAGAAAAGGCAACCAGCGATGACGGTAAATTTATTAACCCTATCATTAGAGATGGTTTACAAGTAATGTCTATTGGTTTTTTAGTGGATGAAAAATCAGCAGTTGCATGGCGCGGACCTATGGCAACCTCTGCGCTTTTACAGCTTTTAAATCAGACAAAATGGGATGACACTGATTTTCTTATTATAGATTTGCCCCCCGGAACTGGAGATATTCAGTTAACGCTGGGACAAAAAATACCAGTCAGTGGCTCAGTCATAGTAACAACTCCACAGGAGATAGCTTTACTTGATGTGAGAAGAGGCATAGAGATGTTTAAGAAGGTAAATATTCCACTTCTTGGAATAATTGAAAATTTAAATTTATATACTTGCCCAAAATGCGGCCATGAAGAGCCTTTATTTGGTTGTGATGGCGGAAAATCTTTAGCTGAAAATGAACAAATACAGTTATGCGGCAGTATCCCAATTGATAGAGAATTGCAGGAATCTGTAGATAAAGGCGATTATAATTATTTCTCAAGGGAAACGAAGACCCAGGAAATCTTTAAGGAAATTACTTGTAATATTACTGCAAAATTGTGTTCACTAGGCAAAAATCCAAAATCTATTTTTCCAGAAATCAAGGTTGAAAAAGTATGAGCATAAAGTCCGATAAGTGGATTAGAAGGATGGCTTCAGATGGAATGATATCTCCATTTGAAAGCAACCAAATAAGAACTCTTAATGATCAAAAAATTATTTCATATGGTACCTCTAGTTATGGTTACGATGTTCGATGTTCTGATGAGTTTAAGGTATTTACTAATATAAATTCAGCAATCGTTGATCCCAAAAAATTTGATGATACTAGTTTTGTAGATATGAAAGGGGATATTTGTATTATTCCACCGAACTCATTTGCTCTAGCAAGAACTGTCGAGTACTTTAAAATACCGAGAAGTGTTCTGACAGTCTGCCTTGGCAAGTCGACTTATGCTAGGTGCGGAATTATTGTCAATGTCACGCCTTTGGAGCCAGAATGGGAGGGTCATGTTACGCTGGAATTTAGTAACACAACACCGCTTCCAGCAAAGATTTACGCTAATGAGGGAGTTGCTCAAATGTTGTTTTTTGAGTCAGATGAAATATGTGATGTAAGCTATAAGGATCGGGGTGGCAAATATCAAGGGCAAACTGGCGTCACCTTACCCAAGGCATAATCATGCTACTTATCAAAGATTGATATTGATTGGAATTTGAAGATCTTTACTTTTATGAATTACTTTTGGCTGATTATTAGTAATTGAGATGCTCTCATTACAAATATACTCAATTATTAATGGATAGAGAATATGCTCTGCATTATGAACCTTTTCCTTTAATGTCGCCTCGGTATCATCTTTGCTAATTAGTAATTGACACTGCCCTAAAATAGGACCTGCATCCAATTCTTTTGTGACACAATGTACAGTTGCACCATGATATTTATCTTGAGCCTCTAGAGCTTTTCGATGCGTATGAAGCCCTTTGTATTTTGGCAACAATGAGGGATGGATATTTATGATTTTTCCATTAAATGCATTTACTACATCTTCATTCAGTATTTTCATAAATCCGGCCAAGACTATGAGATCTGGATTGAGATCAATCAAAATATCTAAAAGAAGGGCGTCAAATTCTTTTTTTGAAAATTTATTTGATGAGATAGTCTGGGTTGGAATATTTGCTATTTTAGCTCTACTTAAACCATAGGCTTTCTCTTGATCGCTTACAACACAAGTAATTTTATAATTACGAGCTTTATAATCCATT
>JAYPSX010000248.1:0-2164 GCA_038133315.1 Hyphomicrobiales bacterium | reverse complement strand
TCACGGGTCTACTACTATCGCTGGTGTTAATGGTCAGTATGTTGAGTCTGATAGCATATCTCTTAACGCTGCCAATATAAATAAAGAATCAATTAATAATGGTTTAACTATTACAGGTTCGGCTAATTATTGGTTTTGGTATGGCGCTCAACAATCAGTTACTCAAACAATTAAAACTGTAGATGATAATGGTAATACCATAACTCAAATTAGAGTTGTTTCTGGAACTTCTGGAAGTGGAACTACCTATGATCAATTAATTATTGGATCCAACTCACAACAGGATTATAATGTTAGTTTAAGATATGACTTTTCTATTCCATCTCAACCAAATTATCACTACGCTGCAGATTTAAACTCTCCAAGTCTTACTGTTGATTATACTTATGTACCACCAATGGATGCTGCAACACAAACAGCTTTATTAGATTTAAATAAAGAAATTAAAGATGAATTAAAAGACGTAAGTTCTATTGAAATTAAAGAAGAAGTTAAAGTTATATCTAGTACGGATACAATGACTACGGAAACGGTGAAAACGGATACAGTGTCCACTGATACAACCAAAGACCAAACATCAACAACATCGTTATCAGAAACAAAAGACGATCAGGGTGCCACATCAGTAGTTTCTACATCAAACCAATCAGAAACACAAGAAGAAAAAACAGAAAACAAAGAACCAGAGTCGAATACAGCAACCACTTCAGAAAACCAGGAGAAAGAATCAAATACCCAAGGAACTCAAGAAAAAT
Organism: Hyphomicrobiales bacterium; assembly: GCA_038133315.1. Classification (GTDB taxonomy): domain Bacteria; phylum Pseudomonadota; class Alphaproteobacteria; order Rhizobiales; family TMED25; genus TMED25. The sequence continues at coordinate 1,409 of JAYPSX010000248.1, read as the reverse complement.
CAGAAGTAGCTTCATTAAATACAACTATGGATAAAATCGATGCAAATGTCAAAGATATTGGAAAAAACTTAGAAATGAAAAATCAAGCATTACATAGTGCTTTAATAGATAACTCCCTCATTTTGAGTTATCAAATACCATTTTATAAAGAAAGGAAGATATATGAAAATCAAATTGATATTAGAGATAATAGAATATTATATGCTAATACTTCCCTTGTATCTTATACACAAAATGACCCTGTATATCAAAAGGAAAAAATATTGTATAATATCAAAATACAAAAACAAAAATTATTAAACGAAATACAGGTTTTAAAAAATGGATAATAAAGATTTAAAAGCTCCTGCTTCAGCTGCTAAAAAAGAAAATGAACTTAAAGCTCAATTAAAATATATGTTTTTAAATAGAAACTCTAGACCTAGAGCTAAAGAAAATATTATTAACCCAAAAATGAAAGGCATATAATGATTGCGAAATGTAACCAATGTGGAAAAGATTTTCCAAAAGAACCAGATGAAGTAAAAGTATTCTGTAGTCAAGAATGTAAAGAGGAAGCACTAGCTGCACTAGACAGAGGCAGTGATGAGTGTTTATCATGTCAGTAATGATAGATAAATTAAAAGATAATATTACAGCTTTGGTTGCAGTCATTGGTGTTGTTGGTACTATTGGTGCTGGCTTTACTGTATACGGAACAATGAATGAAAAGATTGCGCAATTAGAATCAGCTGTAGAAAAATCACAACCTTTTAATCCAGATGGATTAATTCAAGAAATTGCAAAAAATAGAAAATTCTTCTCTGATAATGCAAGACAAATTGCAGTTTTAGAAAAAACAATTCAAGTATTAGAATTAGAAATAAAAGAATTAAAAGCAAATAGCAAAAACCCATTAGCTAATTAATATGACTTATTTAATAAACTGGCAACCTAATGCAGGTAACTTTCAAGAATATACGTACGAAACAGAATGGATAGAATGTCCTTGGAAACATGTCCATAATATGATTGACCTTGTAACTGCATATTGGTATCCTTGGTTAGCAAAATGAAACTATCAGCAAACTTTAATTTAGCAGAGCTCATTAAGTCACAGACTGCTGAGAGAAAAGGAATTCCTAACAATCCTTCTCCAGGACAAATTGATAATCTAAGAGATCTATGTATGAATGTGTTACAACCAATTAGATCTAATTTTGAAAAACCAGTTATTATTTCATCAGGGTATCGATCTGCAGAATTATGTATTGCCATTGGTAGCGTATTAACTAGTCAACATACCGAAGGAAAGGCTGCGGATATAGAAGTTCCAGGTGTGGACAATAAAGAATTAGCTGAATGGATTAGAAACAATTTAGAATACGATCAGCTTATATTAGAATTTTATAAAGATGGTGAGCCTGATT
>JAYPSX010000247.1:0-2214 GCA_038133315.1 Hyphomicrobiales bacterium | reverse complement strand
TTGTTTGCAATATCTTGATATTTTTCGGTTTTTTCAGACTGTCTTTTAATATCAAAAATATCTATTTCTAACCAATCGATATCGTTAAGGATAGATTTATAATATCTCTCTTCTGATCTTTCAGTATCTGTATCATCGATCCTTAGTATTAGTTTTCCATCGATTGTCTTTGAGTATATATAGTTCAATATTAATGTTCTGGCATTTCCGATATGTAAATTACCGGTTGGACTTGGCGCAAATCTGAGTTTATTGACTGTCATAATATTTTTCTAACTTTTGTCTCTAAAATTATTTGTAATTGGATATCTTCTGTCTTTTCCAAAATTTTTACTGGATATTTTTACCCCTGGTGGTGCCTGCCTCCTCTTGTATTCTGATATGTACAAGAGATTTTGTATTTTAGTCACCCATTGTTTATCATGCCCTGATTTTATAATATCTTTTACAGATATCTCTTCTTCAATAAGTTTGAATAAAATATCATCGAGGACATCATACTCAGGAAGAGAGTCTTGATCCGTTTGATTATCCCTTAATTCAGCTGTTGGAGCTTTCGTTATAATATTTTTTGGAATGACTTCATGATTTGGACCTAAACAAAATTCAGGTTTAGTATTATTACGCATCTTAGCAATTTTATATACTTCAGTTTTGTATACATCCTTGATTGGGTTAAAGGCACCAGACATATCACCATATAATGTTGCATATCCCACTGCCATTTCTGATTTATTTCCTGTGGTTAATAGAAGTTTATTAAATTTGTTTGATAATGCCATCAACAAAACCGCTCTGATCCTAGATTGAATATTTTCTTCCGTAATATCTCTGTTTGTTCCCTCGAAGAATGGATTTAACTGGTCTTCTGCTGCATCAACCATCTTCTCTATCGATATTTCATCTGGATTAATTCCAAGGTTCTGGGCACATTCAATAGCATCAGCCAAACTTTCTTTACTTGTGTACTTTGATGGCAACATTACGCATTGCACGTTCTCACTACCTAGAGCATCAACTGCGATACACGATACTATTGCTGAGTCAATCCCACCTGATAACCCAATAAGAACCTCTTTAAATTTATTTTTTTGAACATAGTCTCTAAGTCCAATTACACAAGCCGAATATATATCTTCTAATTCTTCAGTATTAGTTTGTTGGACAACAGTTTTGCATAACCATTTATCATCATCTTTAGTCCATAATGTACTTCGAATATTCGATATAAAATTCGGTAACTTTACTGGCATACTATAATCTGGGTTAATAACAAAAGAACCCCCATCAAAAACAAGCTCATCTTGTCCACCAATCTGGTTTACATAAATCAGCCCCAGACCACTTTCCACAACTCTTTGTATAGCCACATTTGTGCGAAGATCCTGTTTCTCACGATTATATGGTGAACCATTAAGCACAATAAGTATTTCTGCTCCTGTTTCTGCAAGGCACTCAACAACATCTTCGTGCCAAATATCTTCACATATTGCTACCCCAATTTTCAATCCACGAAAGTTTATTGGACCAGGCAAATCACCTTTATTAAATATTCTTTCTTCATCAAATACATCATAGTTAGGTAGATGGTATTTATGCTGAATTGAGATTATTTTCCCATTATCTATTAGCGCCACAGAATTAAATATTTTATGTTTATCCCTCACTGGCAAACCAACTAAAATTGCCGGGCCTGGTTTCTTTGTTTCTTCAACTAATAAGTTTAGATATGCATCTATCTCATCTAGGAAAGAATGCCTGAGTACTAGATCTTCTGGTGGGTAACCAGACAGAAACAATTCTGATAGGACCATTAGATCAGCATTTTCACTATTTGCATCATTTCTGGCTTCTAATATGAGATTATAATTGTGCTCTATATTCCCTACAATTGGATTTTCTTGTACCAGAGCAATATTAATCTGATTATCTTTTATCATTTCTAAAATTAGGGTTTATAGTGTTGATTTTAATTCATCTGCAACAAGGAACGCCAACTCAAGAGCCTGATCCGCATTTAATCTAGGATCGCAATGAGTGTGATATCGGCTTGAAAGATCTTCATCTCTTATAGAAATAGCTCCGCCAACACATTCTGTTACATTTTTTCCAGTCATTTCAACATGAATTCCACCTGGGAATGTGCCTTTATCTTTATGAATTTTCATATAATTTCTAACTTCATTCATTATATATTCAAAAGGACGCGTCTTA
>JAYPSX010000246.1:0-2220 GCA_038133315.1 Hyphomicrobiales bacterium | reverse complement strand
CCATAGGAATTCTTTTTTGTGCATTATACATTTGATAAGTATCATCAACATTCAAAGGTTCGCAACCGATAATTTTTGCTCGAGAGCTCTTGCCTTTTAAGGCAATGGAAATTCCACTTATTAAACCGCCCCCACCAATGGGAACTAATACTCCATCAAAACCTGAAACTTGTTCAAGAATTTCTAATCCAATGGTGCCCTGCCCTGCGATAACATCGTAGTTATCGTAAGGATGAATTGCAACGCGATTATTATCTTCGATTGTTTTAGCATATAATGCATCTCTTTCAGACATTTTATCACAAAAAACCATATTTCCATTATAGCGTTTAACATTCTCAATCTTCGCCTTGGATACACTTCTAATCATTACAATATCCGCATGAATATTTTTAGAGTTAGCTGCGCAAGCAATAGCGCCCCCATGATTTCCAGAAGACTGACAGGCTACACCACGTGATTTTTCTTCTTCATTTAAGCCAAAAATAGCGTTAGATGCTCCTCTAATTTTAAATGAACCTGTAGTCTGAAAATTTTCACATTTAAAATACAAATCCATTCCAAGCATATCATTGAAAAATTCAGAGGTTAAGACTGGAGTAACCTTAGCAATAGAACTGATACGTTCTTGAGCATCCAGAATATCATTTAGATTCGGTAGATGGTCTAACATTTACTTAACAAACAAAAGTTTACCAACAGAATTAAATACATCGGATTGAATCTGATAAAAATAAACTCCGCTACTCACAGTATCGCCATTATCATTTTTAGCATCCCATAAAACAGACTGATACCCAAATTTTTCTTCATTATCTATAAGAGTTCTGACAATTCTACCTCTAATATCGATAATAACCATAGTGATTCGTGCAGTGGTTGTTAAATCAAATTCAATCGTTGTTCCAGTTTCTCGGAAAGGATTTGGATAACTTTGACCTAAACGATAGGTAGAAGGCGCAGTTTGAATCAAATTATACCCTTCCGATAAAAGAGAATTATTGTTATCATATGCTGCATAACTTACTTTGATCAATTCATAAGTATCTGAAAGGTTTTCAAAGTTAAAGTTCACTTCATTTCTTTTGGTTTCAGATGTTGGATTTAAATTTCCAATTTCAACATGAGCAACACCAGTTTCAGAACTACTTGCACTTAAAACCATTTCATTTAAAATATTCGATGGTTGGAAATTAATTAAGTAGCTATCTGGATTATACTCAAAATATACCTGAATTGATTCAGATTCATCAGGGAAACGTAAAATCAATTGATCATTTAAAATACGTAAAAATGGATTGGTACCTTGAACAGTATAATTAGGTGTAGACAATCCATTTTCTTCAAGAGACCATAACCATAAGGCTTTAAACTGATTAGCATCCTTTTCATCTGAAACGCCATCAAAGTTGGGGAAAAGATATGGCATACTTCCTGTCACAGGAGCTATATCAATTCCTGGATATCCAGCAATAAACGCCTTGTAGTCATCAAAGTCAATTACCCAATCTCCATTAGTATCTCCTAAAAGAGAGCCGAAGAAATAAAATGATTTAGATACTACATCAGAAGAAAGACCGACTTGGTCAGTTGCATATATATTAATATAGTATTGTTGGTAGTCGGCTAACAACAAATTACTCAGTTGAATATTGTTTGTCGAAAAAGGCTGATCAGCAATGATTTCTTTGGTTGATGGTGATAAACCAATCGATACATAGTAATTGGCAATTCCAGTGGTGGAATCATCAAAATTGGAAAGTGTAAGTTTTACATTTCCGTTTTTAACGATATATTGTGAATCTTCGAGATTATCAATTGAAAACGTACCAGCAATAGGATTTTCTCTATCAACTAAAATAGAGATTCTGTTTGACTCAAAATTATTAAAACCAGAAAAGTCTCCAGTTACTGAATTTTCTGGAATGTATACTTCTACTTCACCATCGGAGATTGCTTCAATATCAAAACTGTAACTTCTTCCATCTGAGCTATTAAAACTGACTATTGTACCATTAGAAACATTGATATCATCCTGAGTAAATCCTGTAACACTCTCTTCAAAATTTACATCAATCGAAAATCCATCTGCACTAGTTGCATAAGAAACACTTGATGAAAGCGTCACATTGATTCCATCAACTACTTCTTCCCAATTTCTAGCTGCAGCCCAAGCATAGCCTTCTAAAGCTTGTTCCTCTGAAAACATTCTCATTTGAT
>JAYPSX010000245.1:0-2220 GCA_038133315.1 Hyphomicrobiales bacterium | reverse complement strand
CAGAACCTATATTACTTGGAGGGAAAAAAATAATTGAGGAAATGATGGAATCTTTGGAGTTCAATGAAGAGGTTGAAATTATAGATCCAAAAGATAAAATTAATAAAGATAGAATTGAGCAATACTCTAAATTACTATTCAAAAAACTTAAAAGGAAAGGTAAAACTATAGATGACGTTAAAAGATTATTGAGAGGAAGAGATTACTTTGGTGCGATGATGGTTGAAAATGGTGATGCAGATAGTATGCTATCTGGTTATTCAAAGAGTTATCCTTCTGTTTTTGTACCTTTAATTAGGTCCATTGGTAAAGCAAAAAATGTAGAAAAAGTTGCTGCAACAAACTTAATGATTACAAGTAAGGGGCCTTTATTTTGTTCAGATACATCTCTAAATATTAATCCAACATCTAAAGAAATTGCTAGAATTGCTGTTGATACTGCTAGTGTAGTAAGAAATTTAGGTATCGAACCTGTAATAGCAATCCTTTCATACTCAAACTTTGGATCATCAAATTTTAATGAGGCAAAAAAAGTCTCTAAAGCAGTTGAAATACTTCATAAAAAATATCCTGACATGATTGTTGATGGACCGGTTCAATCAGATTTTGCATTAAATAGAGAAATGCTTAAGAATCGATTTCCATTTTCAATTCTAAATGGGAGAAAAGTCAATACTTTAATCTTCCCAAATTTAGATTCTGCCAATATAACTTATAAAATTATTAAAGAATTAGATAGAGCTATTTCTGTAGGGCCAATTTTAATTGGACTTAATAAGCCAATCCATATTTTACAATTAGGCGCATCTGTTGATGAAATAGTTAATATGGCTGCTATCTCTGTGATTGATGCAAATCAAAGAAAAATAATTAAATAATGATAGATTATATAAAAGGAAGGTTGATTGAAAAAAATCCAACAAAAATAATTGTTGAATCTAATAGTATTGGATATGAAATCAATATATCACTATATACCTATGAAAAAATATCTAATGAAGAGAATATTAAAATATATACTCACCTTCAAAGAAAAGAAGATTCAGACATTTTATATGGTTTTGTAGACGAGAATGAAAGAAATATTTTTCAAAAACTTATTTCAATTTCTGGTGTTGGACCAAGCACTGCTAGAACAATTTTATCTTCAATTTCACCAGAAGAGATGTATTCTGCAGTTTTAAGCGAAGATTTAAATACAATTAAATCAATAAAGGGGATTGGATTAAAAACTGCTCAAAGGTTAATTATAGAATTAAAAGATAAAGTTGAATTATTTAACAAAAATAATTTAGATTTATCAAACGATAAAAATGACATTAGAAAGGAAGCAATGCTTGCACTTTCAGTACTAGGTTTTAACAAGTCAAAGTCTGAAAAAATTGTTAGTCAAATATATATTGAGAACAAAAGTATTGAGCTTCAAGATTTGATAAAAAAATCATTAAACAAACTTTAAATGAATATACCAGAAAACTTAAAATATACAGAAGAGCACGAATGGATTAAACTTGATAATAATATTGCAACAGTTGGTATTACTGATTTTGCTCAAGGTGAGCTTGGAGATATAGTTTATATCGAAATAGATTCTTTGGATAATGAACTTTCAGCTAATGATGTTTTTGGAACAGTTGAAGCTGTTAAAACTGTATCTGATTTATTTATGCCTATAGATGGTAAAGTTATAGAGTTAAATTCAAAACTTGAGGATAATCCAGAACTTGTAAATGATGATCCATATGGCGAGGGTTGGATTATTAAAATAGAAGTGTCAAACAGTAATGATAATCAAGGTTTATTATCAGCTGAAGAATATAAAAATTTAACCCAAGGTTAAAAAAAAATAAAGAATTGATATACAGTATGAAATATTTATAATTTTTTATAGATTAGTACTTTAATTATTGATAATGCAACCAAAAAAAAATCCAAAAGCTGATTTAAATAAAGACAGAAATTTATATTTTGTTATTGGCCTCACACTAGTTTTAGGTGTAACTTGGGGAGCCATTGAGTATAAAACTTATGAAAAAATATTTGATCTTGGAAATGTTGATATGCTGGAAGATGATGAAGAAGATATCCCTGTCACTGAACAATTAAAAACACCACCTCCACCTCCACCTCCACCACCTGCTCCTGAGGTAATTGAAGTTGTTGAAGATGAAGAAGAGGTTGAAGAAACTATTATTGAATCTACTGAAACAAATCAAGATG
>JAYPSX010000244.1:1520-2239 GCA_038133315.1 Hyphomicrobiales bacterium | reverse complement strand
GCTTTAGGCTTACCTTCACCCTCAGAAATATATAGTTGATAGTCAACTTCGTGATTACATTGCCCCTCAAAATCTAAACTCTCAAATTCAGCTCTTGTAATTTTTGGATTAGGGAAGTTTTGTAGACATGAATTGACCAATCCAACAATGTGCTCTTGCTGACTGCCATGATCATAAAAACATTTTGAGAGTTTATACCCTTTGTTCAAACAGAAAAGTTCAATTGATTTTTTATCAAATCCGATACAGATACCGGCGCCTTGTGGGCAATAACCTCGCCATTGACTCAATAAATCCGGTTTCTCACTAAAGCTACAAACATAGATATCATGTTTATTCATTTTTTCTAGTGCATGCCTCATTCCCCTTCCAAATGCTGCTAGATAGTCATCCTCCATATATATGCTCCCGGTATGGGATTTCGCAAAATTTAACGCATGTAAGAACTCGCTAGAGTCATTTAGGAACTCACAATGACTTGCCCATATACTTTGATTTTTTAGTATGCCTAACAAACCTTCAAGGCTAGTGTAGTGATATAACATAGATATACTCATGGGAAGTTAACACCTCAAGCACTGGCTTAGTGCAAATGGTAGCCATTTTGGAAATGGTTGATGATAATTTTATCCGGTCCGCATGTGTTGACTTGCTAGTTGATATTAGTTTCCAAGCACTCTTTTAGAGTTGGTAATAAAGTTCGTTTTAGATAGTGGAGA